>JAGYIZ010000120.1 GCA_018402425.1 Candidatus Atribacteria bacterium
CTCCATCTTTGCCCAATACAAAATAAATATATTCTTCTTCAGCCGGATTAACAACCGCTAAAATTGAATCTAATCCCGGATTACAAATTGGCTCCGGTGGAAGTCCGGCATAAATATAGGTATTGAAGGGTGATTCAATCTGTAAGTCCTGCTGTGTTAATATCTCTTGTGGTTTATCCAATAAATACTGAATAGTGGCACATGATTGCAGTCGCATGCCTGCTTTCAGCCGGTTATAAAACACTGAAGCTATTTTTGGTTTATCTGCTTTCCCTTGAGCCTCTTTCTCAACAAGAGAAGCCAGGATAATTACTTGATGAAAATCCAGGTCAGCCGGAAACTCCTGTTCAGGATTAATATGCTGATAGACAATTTTTTCAAAATTATCCCGGATTATTCTAAGGACATTAGCGGCACCAAAGTTTTTAGGGAATGCATAGGTATCCGGAAATAAATAACCTTCCCGGAATTCATTTTCCTCCTGAATTAACTGTAATATTTCATCATATTCAGCAATTTCATTATCAGCAAGCAAACGGGCAATCTGTTTGGCTTGATAACCCTCCGGTATAGTAATCCGATGCAGAACAATTTTACCTTTAACCATTTGATCGATAATTTGGAAAAGATTTTGAGATGAACTAAATTTATATTCCCCTGATTGAAGGCGTTCATCAATTTTCAGCACCCTGGTCATTAATTGAAAAATAACATTCCCAGGCCTGATAATCCCCTCTTCTTCTAATAAATATCTTATGCGAGTACTGTTATATTCATAAGGTATGTTAAGAGTTTTCTCTGTTGGATTCACCGTATCAAGAGGAACTAATATCCAGGTTGCAGAGAGAATAATTATTAAAAAAAAGACAGCTAAAAGAAAAATTAATAAATTTATAAATCTGGTCATAATTATCCTTTATTTTTTTCAGTGCTCTTACGATCCAGGTAAGATTGTAAAATAATCACTGCGGACAATCTGTCAATTGCTTTCTTGCGTTTTGCCCTGCTCTGATCGGCCATCAAAAGTACCTGTTCTGCACTCACAGTGCTCAATCTTTCATCTTCAAAATCAACCGGCAATTTGCTGAGTGATTTTAGTCTTT
This sequence comes from Candidatus Atribacteria bacterium, assembly GCA_018402425.1. Taxonomy (GTDB): domain Bacteria; phylum Atribacterota; class Phoenicimicrobiia; order Phoenicimicrobiales; family Stramentimicrobiaceae; genus Oleincola; species Oleincola secundus. The sequence goes on from JAGYIZ010000120.1 coordinate 1,104, forward strand.
GGGCATATTCCTGAACTTTTTTGGCCTGTGGTCCTATAGTTCCGTTCATATTCCTGGGTAAACCAAAGAGCAGTAATTCCACTTTTTTCTCTTTTATGACATCCATGAGTTTGTCACAGATTTCTTCAGGATTTTTAACTTGAATTGTTTTTAATCCCTGAGCAGTATATCCTAACGGGTCACTTAAGGCTAACCCGATTCTCTTTTCTCCCATATCTATACCTAGTATTCTCAAATAGTATTTCTCCTACAGTTATTCATAGATTATTAAAATATCATAA
>JAGYIZ010000121.1 GCA_018402425.1 Candidatus Atribacteria bacterium
ATAAAGCCAAAATCGGAACCATTACTGCCGGCTATGAGCATTTTCACCAGTGGAAGCGTTTATCAGAATCAGACCCGGGAGCGGTGGACATGGAAACTCTTCTGAAGGGTGTTTGTAATAAGAAAATTTTTATGGATATCTTTGAAAACTTTATCTTATTTGATGACAGTACCGGGAAGAGGAGAAAAGTAGTTTGTAAAAACCATCAATATCTTGGCGTTAATCAGATTCTTGATTCATTAAAAGATCCGACAAGGCCAAAAGGAAAACTGGGAGTTTTCTGGCATACCCAGGGTGCTGGCAAAAGTTATTCTATGGTGTTCTTTACCACTAAGGTGCATCGGAGGATTGGAGGAAACTATACCTTTTTAATCTGTACTGACAGAGAAGATTTAGATACTCAGATTTATAAAACATATGCCGGCTGTGGAGTAGTGGATAATGATAAAAATCCCTGCAGGCCTATCAGTGGAGAACACCTGGCTCAACTGATGGGACAACAAAAAGCTTATGTGTTTACTACAATTCAAAAATTTAATCAGGATGTTGACCGAAGCAGAGGATATACCAAACGTGATGACATTATTGTTATTTCTGATGAAGCCCATCGTACCCAGTATGGAACTTTAGCCTTGAATATGAGGCAAGCTCTTCCCAATGCTGAATTTATCGGATTCACAGGAACTCCTTTAATTAAAGATGATGAGCTTACTGTTAAAGTCTTTGGAAATTATATTTCTACTTATGATTTTCAAAGGGCAGTGGAAGATAAATCTACCGTGCCTCTTTACTATGATTCCCGGGGTGATACCCTGGGAGTAGCGACTAATGATATTAATGAACGTCTTGCTGAAAAGCTGGATGCGATAGATATTGAAGATATTAATATGAGAGAGCGTTTAGAAAAAGAACTAAGACGGGATTACCATATTATTACTGCCCAGAAAAGGTTAAACCAGATTGCTAAAGATTTTGTAGAGCATTACAGCACATCATGGGAAACTGGCAAGGCTATGTTTATCTGTATTGATAAACTTACCTGTGTAAGGATGTATGAATTAATAAAACAATACTGGGCACAGAAGGAAGAAGAAGTTGAAGAAGAATATAAATTAACAGCAGGAGAAGAGAAGGATGCTCTTTGTAACAAATTGATCTGGATGAAAGAAACTGAGATGGCAGTGATTGTCAGTGAAGAACAGGGAGAAATTGAGAAGTTTAAAAAATGGGGATATGATATTAAGCCACACCGTCGATTAATCAAGAACGGTTTTGAATTATCTGATGGAAAAAGGATTGGAGTAGATTCTGCTTTTAAAAGGACTAGTCACCCTTTCCGTATTGCAATTGTATGTGCTATGTGGCTGACCGGATTTGATGTTCC
>JAGYIZ010000122.1 GCA_018402425.1 Candidatus Atribacteria bacterium
ACATCGACGATATCGTTGAGGGGCTCGTTCGCATCATCGAAAAGGAGCCAAAACACAAATACAAGATCTACAACATTGGCAATCACAAATCTGAGAAACTAGGCGACTTTATCGCTACTCTAGAGAAGCATTTGGGCAAAACAGCAAAGAAAGAATTGCTACCTATGCAGCCCGGTGATGTAAGTCAAACCTATGCCGAGGTTAGTGATCTTATCGAAGATTACGGGTACGCACCTCGCACCAGCATCGATGAGGGTCTTAAGCGTTTTGTGCAGTGGTATTTAAAAGATTACTCAGAATAAAAAATATAAAATTCTACTTTTTAAGTATCGTTAATTAATATTAACAAGTAAATTATAAAAATTAATTATGAAAGCAGTTATACTTGCAGGAGGTTTGGGTACAAGGTTAAGTGAAGAAACTACAGCAAAACCTAAGCCTATGATTGAAATTGGCGGCAAACCAATTCTTTGGCATATAATGAAGATTTATTCCCATTATAATGTTAATGAGTTTATTGTCTGCTTGGGATATAAAGGGTATATCATTAAAGAATATTTTGCTAATTATTTTCTTCATATGTCAGATGTCACATTTAACTTGGAAAATAATAGCATAGAAATTCACGAAGAACGAGCTGAGCCATGGAGAATTACATTAGTCGATACAGGAGATTTGACTATGACAGGTGGCCGATTAAAAAGAGTTAAAGATTATCTTAAGGATGAAGATATTTTTTGCCTTACATACGGAGATGGAGTTGCAGATATTAATATTGATGACTTAATAGAGTTTCATAAATCTCACAATGGTATTGCCACTTTGACTGGTACCTTCCCTCCAGGCAGATTTGGAGCTCTCTCACTCGACGGTGATAGCATTACTGCTTTCAAGGAAAAGCCTAGAGGTGACGGTGCATTGATTAATGCGGGATTTTTTGTTCTTTCCCCCAAAGTGATAGATTATATTGAGTCGGATGAAACTACGTGGGAACAGGAACCATTAAATAAACTTGCAGAAGAAGGACAGTTAATGATGTTTAGACATACAGGATTCTGGCAACCTATGGATACATTAAAAGACATGACAAATCTTAATAAATTATGGAACGAGGGCAAAGCCCCATGGAAAACCTGGTAATTTCTTCTCACACTTATTTTCCAAACAGAAGTACTAATTAATGCGAATTTTTCCATCACACATATTTGTATTGAAAGGGTACAACAAATTCATTTTTTGAGACTACTAAACCCAATATTTCTGAATTAAATTAATATGGTAGACTACTTTTCAGAAGATTTAGAGCACATATTAAATAAGACTAAAAAAAGTTGGATTGATAAAAAACATAAAA
>JAGYIZ010000123.1 GCA_018402425.1 Candidatus Atribacteria bacterium
TAAATCATCACGAGAATAATTTAAAAATGTGAAATTATTAGAAGATATGTTCAATGATGGAGGTTTAACATGGCTGAATATTTGTTAGGAATTGATGCAGGTACCGAGAGTGTCAGGACGGGAGTGTTTGATCTCGAAGGGAATATACTTGGATTTGGCTCCCATCCCTATGAGACATATTACAAACATCCTGCCTGGGCAGAACAAAAGGTTGAAGAATGGAGAGCTGCCCTCACTAAATCTATTATAAAGGCTATTCAGGTTTCCGGAATTAACCCTAAAGAGGTAATTGCCATTGGTCTTGATGCAACCTGCTGTTCAGTTGTCTTTTTTGATGAAAATAATAATCCTACCCGAGACCCAATTGTATGGATGGATGTCAGGTCATCCGAGGAGGCAAAATTTATAGAATCCATTGATGATCCGGCAAGGGGTTATAACGGATATAGCAAGGTGTCTGCAGAATGGTTCCCATGTAAAAATTTATGGGTAAAGAAAAACCAACCTGAAGTATATGAAAAGACCAAACTTATTGCTGAATATACTGATTGGATTACTTATGAGTTGACCGGGGAATGGACTTTGGGAATTTGCACAACATCAGTTAGAGGCTATTATGATAATGAAAGAGGTGGATTTCCAAGGGAGTTCTATAAAAAAATAGGACTTGAAGATATATTTGAGAAGTTACCCAAAAGGGTTTTGAAGCTTGGTGAGGTTGCCGGCACACTACGAAAGGAAGTTGCTGAAAAAACCGGTTTGCCAAAAGGGATACCGGTGGCACAGGGAGGAGCAGACGCAATGATTGCGGTAATTGGCTTAAATTCTTTGAAAGCTGGCCAATTAGCTTATATTACCGGTTCTTCCCATCTTTTATTAGGCATGTCCAATAAAAGGTTTCATACAAAAGGTCTTTTTGGGACTTATCCTGATGCTATAATTGATGGGACTTATTTAATCGAAGGTGGACAGACTTCAACCGGTTCAGTACTAAAATGGTTTAAGATGAATTTTATTAATAAGAAAATTGAAGAGGAAGCAGAAAAAGAAAAACTGAGCATCTATGAATATATGAATAATCAGGCAGAGTCCTTGCTGCCTGGTTCAGAAGGCGTTATTGTATTAGAACACTGGCAAGGCAATCGGACACCATATGTTGACCCATATAGTAGAGGAGTAATAAGGGGACTTTCTTTAAAACATACCCCGGTACATATATACCGGGCAATAATGGAGGGAGTTGCCTACGGAACAGAGATAATTTTAAGAACTATGAAAAAGAGTAATTTTGAAGTTAAGGAAATAATTGCTTGTGGCGGAACAACTCACAGCAAATTATGGCTAC
>JAGYIZ010000124.1 GCA_018402425.1 Candidatus Atribacteria bacterium
GTCAACTTGAAATCTTTTTGAATTAAGGGTAATTTTTTCTAATACTTCCCTCTTTACAGCCCTATAACCGGATTGACTATCTTCTATTCTAACACCACATATCAGAGATACCAGATAAGACGAAATGGAATTAGCCAAAATTCTTATTCCGGGCATTACTTCCGGGTCAAATTTCCTTGCTCCTATAACCAGGTCAAAACCTTCCTGAATCTTTTTTAAGAACAAAGGTATCTCTTGAGGATTATGTTGGCCATCAGCATCTAGCAACACAAATATATCAGCATTCTCTTCTAATCCTCTGTTAAACCCTTTTTTTAAAGAATCTGTTTTTCCAATATTTTGTTCATTGACAATAGCTGTTACACCCATATTTTTTGCGATATCTACTGTATTGTCCCTGGAACCGTCATCAATGACAATAATTTGATGAACATAATCTTTACATTTTTGAATGACTTCTCTTATATTCTTTCCTTCATTAAAAGCGGGTATGATAGCAATAATAGTATCTTTATATTCTAGATTTTTTTTTAGATTCAATTTATAATTAACTCCATTACCAGCATTCTCACTCTAATTAATTAATGACAATAGTGAATACCGCACCCGCATAGCGGGTGGCTTTAAGAGGCCTCTAAAAGAGGCTTAACTATTTATTAGCCATTTTTTTCTGTTCTTTTCTCTTCAAATCTCTTTAGGACTTCAGGTAAAAAATGTTTCAGTTAGTATATCTTTATCTTTATGGTTAAATAAATTATTCCTATTAATTTTTTAAATAGATTATGTTGGGTAGAATATTTACCAACCTTACTCTATAGGAACTAATTTATAGAGATTAATCTCTGCATTACCCTCACGGTATTTTGCCAATTCAGGTACGATTCTGGTGAAATGTTCAGATTCATTGTGAAGCTTAATTGTATCTTCGTCTTTCCATTCCTCGATAAAAGTGCAAACATTTTTATTATTTATATCTTCATAAAGATTATAAGATATGCACCCTTCTTCTTTTCTGCTAGAGACAATTAGCTCATCCGCTAGCATCTTAAATTTACCTTTCATCCCATTTTTTATGATAGATTTTGCTACAATTGTAATCACATTTTCTCCTTTTTTGAAATATTTATACCACTTTTTATAATTTTTAAATAAAAACTATTTTCCCAAATCCATTTTTTCAGTTAATATGGCAAATCGAACATCATCAGTTATATTAAATTACTGCAAGCCATTATTATGGTTAATCACACCTCTGAATAAATTTTCCGGGACATGCTGAACAATTCTACCGTCAAGCAAAGAAATTATTCCTTATTCCCTATCATCTATG
>JAGYIZ010000125.1 GCA_018402425.1 Candidatus Atribacteria bacterium
AATCTCGGTAACATTGGCCAAATCTTGTTCAGGTTCAACGGCATTACATCCTGATAATATTAACACAATCAATAATAGTGATACAGCTATGATTGTAGTATTTTTTCTAATCATTCTAATTTACCTCCTGAGAAGTATTTTCCCAACCGGGACCGTCCGAAACCCCTTAATCTTTTTTCTCAACAATTAAAGTACATTTAGTTACCAAGGCAGCAATCGCTCCCAGGGCAGCCAAAGCAGGGGCTAATAATGCACCTACTGCCCCGGCAGTAAGGGGAAATTCAGCAATTGTTTCATCTTTCTCATTTTTTATAATTATCTTACGGGCATTTCCTTCACGAATTATTTCTTTTACTTTTTCAATAATTTTCTCTCCGGATACGGAAAAGTACTCTCTTTTGCGATTATTTTCCATTTTCATAATCTCCTTTTATTTTTAAATTTACTTATCACTCATATTTTTGTTTACTTAGAATAGCTGAAAATATTTTCAGTTTATACTGGCCATCCTCTAAGAGATATTTATCATAAAGATGATTCATATCAGCCTGGCTTATAGTTAAATGATTTTCCTTAAAAATATTCAGCCAGGTATTATAAGGGAACAGTCCAAGGGTATGTACTTCATGATAAATATGTTGCTTGCCATTCTGGCGAATCAGATAAACTATCGTTGCTTCATAAGTAGTATCTGACACGATATAATTGTTTTCAAATACCGTTATATGAGTATCTTCCTTTTCACCGGAATAGGCAAAATTATTGTTTTGGAAATCTTCCCTGACATGGGTTACTGTCAGGAAAGCACCGCCAGTATTCAGATGCCGGACCGAATTATTTATAGCCATTTTTAAGTCGTTGAGGGTAGTCATATACATAATAGAATCCGGAATAATGACTACATCAAATTTACGGCTGAGTTTAACAGTTCGCATATCTCCGTAAATATATTCCAGCTGTGGATTTGTTTCCCTGGCTATCTTGAGCATTCCTTCACTTATATCTACGCCGGTTATCTGAAAATGTTTTTTAAAATGACAATCATGCCCTCCTGCACCGCAACCTAAATGCAGTATTGTGGGTGGATTTTTGCTTATGTCTTTTTTCAATATCTTATTTAATATCTGTAAATAAAATGATGCCTCTTCCTGATAAGTTTCAGGGGGAGCCAAAATAGTATCAGTCCAGGCAAGCTCATCATACGCTTTCCATTTCATAATCTTTTCCTCAGTATAATTGAAATTCAGTAATCACAATTGTAGATAACAATATTTTATTCTATTCTCATCAGTATTTGAAGTATT
>JAGYIZ010000126.1 GCA_018402425.1 Candidatus Atribacteria bacterium
AAGAAATCAATTGTAATCAATAATAAAGATAACGTTGCTACAGCTTTAATTGATTTAAAGACTGGAGATTTTTTAGAAGAAGAATTTAACGGACAAGTTAAAAAAATAGAATTAAAACAAGATGTTCCTTTCGGTCATAAAATCAGTTTAACTAAGATCGAGGCAGGTTCACCCATTATCAAGTATGGTGAAGTTATTGGTACGGCAACTGAATTGATTAATGAAGGAGATTATGTTCATATTCATAATGTGAAGAGTAATCGTGGAAGAGGAGACTTGGAAGGGGGAAAAGAATGAGTTTTTTAGGTTATCCTAGAGAAGATGGACAAGTAGGTGTTCGGAATTATATAGGGATTATTTCAACAGTGGTATGTGCTAATGATGTGACTTTAAAAATTTCTCAACAGGTAGAAGGGACAACTGCCTATTTGCATGATCAGGGATGTACTCAAACTCCTATTGATTTAGAAACAGTAAAAAGAACCTTAATTAATTTAGGGAAAAATCCTAATCTTGCCGGTGTTCTATTGGTAAGTCTGGGATGTGAATCTATCGTGGCTGAAGAAATTGAATCTGAAATAGCCAAATCCGGAAAGCCGGTCAAAATGATCAGAATACAAGAAGTTGGTGGAATGCTTCCGGCAATTGCTCAAGGTTCTAATATTGCACATGACATGGTAGTTGAAGCCTCAAAGATAGGCAAAGAAGAATTTGATGATTCAAAATTGGTTATTGCAGTAAAATGTGGAGCTTCTGATACGACTTCAGGTTTAATATCCAACCCTTCAGCCGGAGCAGCTCTTGATATAGTAAATGAATTGGGTGGAACTTGTATATTTGGTGAAACAACAGAATTTTTAGGAGCAGAACATACTTTAGTACGAAGAGCAGTTAATAAGGAAATAGGAGAAAAAATAATAAACATTGTTACTAGAATGGAAGATCGGACCAAAAGAATGGGTGTTGATATGCGCGGAGGACAACCTACTACCGGAAATATCAAAGGGGGACTGACAACGATTGAAGATAAATCACTTGGAGCTGTAATTAAATCCGGAACAAAGCCCATTGATGATGTTTATGAGTATGGAGATAAAGTAACAAAAAAAGGTCTTTATATTGTTGATTCCCCGGGAAGAGAACCTGAATTTCTAACTGCTGCCGCAGCTGCCGGAGCCCAGATTATTATTTTTACAACAGGAATAGGTGCACCTCAGGGATTTCCTTTTGTTCCGGTATTAAAGGTAACC
>JAGYIZ010000127.1 GCA_018402425.1 Candidatus Atribacteria bacterium
GAGCCTGAAACAAGAGTCATGCTGCTACTATTTTATCAAATAATTGATCTCTTGCAAGCTGCACTTTTTCAGCCATCTCATTATCGGTATTTCTTCTGGCTATTTCATCGAGCATCTCCAGAGTAATACCTTCTTTGAGGTATTTTTGGACATCAGGAATACTCCGTAATTTCTCATAGGGAGTCTGATAGTCCTGGCACCGGTATTTCTTCTTAATCTTTCCTTTTTGATCCATGACTTCCGTAGGGAAGGCACAGGGGCGATGGAAGTTCAAATACTCGTTAAAACAGCCGAAGTAAAAATCATTAATCCTTTGAGCATGTTCTTGTTTGATATGGCTATATCCCAGCCATTTCCGTACTACCCAGCCGTTTTTGGTCTCGATGAGAGCATTATCATTAGTGTGTCTGGGTCTACCTTTGGTGAGTTTAATCAAGAGCTTATTTAACATCTCTGCTACTTTCTGGTTGATGTATTCAGAGCCATTATCGGCATGGAAATTGATAATCCGGTAAGGATAACTGGTTATGATCTTCTCCAGCAAGGGAAGAAGGTATTCGTCGCTAATCTTTTCTGCTGCTCCGATTACCTCCCATTGAATTATTTCATCCACCGTATTGATATGATACACTCCTTTTTGTCCTTCCCGGTCCCCCTGGTGTATGGTATCCACCCTGAGGTAGCCCGGCTTACCTTCCGGTTGGGGTTTACATCTTTGACCGATGGCTTTCCCCTTTCCTTTATGTGTTTTTTGATAGAAATTGACACTGCGCAGATAGGGCACTTTCTTTTTCAGGTTATAGATATGGGATACCGAGATATCTGCTATATTCCGGTATTCTTCTTGGCCATATTTACCTGCCATACGCTCCAGGGTTTTCTTCAGAGCAGCCCCGTTGGGAGAGGCGTGTAACTCTGCTGTTTTAGCCAGTAATCTGATATCCTGGGGAGTGTATTTCTTCTCAAATTTATGTCTGTCATATTCTTTGACTCTTACCTGCCCGGTTTTTCGGTATTGGTGAATCTGTCTGTCAAGCTGAGATCGGGAATAGCCAGTTACTTTCATGAGATATCTCCTGATTAACCCTTTATTTTTCTTAGCCAGGATTACATAATGAAATCTCATCAGTGTGTCTTCTATCCAACGATAAGCCTCCTTCCGATATTTCCTGTTGAATTCTATACCCTCTGATTCAGACAAAAAGCTCTTTATTTGGGACATACTACTTAAATTAGAGTCATTC
>JAGYIZ010000128.1 GCA_018402425.1 Candidatus Atribacteria bacterium
ATCTCAATGATATCGATGAAGGAAATTCTCCGGTGGCCAGTGATGTGGAAACTTTTGTTCATTATTTTCAGGATAATCACATAAAAGTAACCCAACAAAACCGCTGGATACCCTTTAAACACCTCAAATTAATTGAAAAGAATTTCATTAATCCTGGTAAGGACAGCTTTGTATTCATGGGAGAAGAAGAAAATAGGGGTGAAGAAAAGAGGAAGCTCTACATTCACTTTATTCACCTGTTATCCAGGGCAGCGAAATTAATTTTTCATGATAAGAAGGGGTATGTACAGGTCAATCATAAAAAATTTAAGAAATTTACTAAAAAAAGGTATGGCGACAAGACAATAGAGCTTATGATTACCTGGATTGAAAAAGTAAATTGGGTAGAATTACAACCAGCAGAACATGTTAAACCCTATGCCAAAGAATATCAGAAAAAAATTGTTGGATTATGGCACCCTTTCCATCAGTTTAAACCAAACGAAAAGATAAATAGCAATTCATTTACAAAAGAACTCTATAATAATATTGCCCAAAAAGGAAGAGAACTTGATGAAATTGCTTTCGCATTAACACCAGTAGTCAATGGGATTTTAATCAGATACTTAAAATGGTTTGGAGCGCTGGATACAAAAGAAGAAAAAACTCATCCTAAGTTAGAAGTTTGGGCAATTAAAGAATTCTGGCTTACCCCAAAAGGTAAGAAATTAATCGATAGAGTGGTAATGGATTTTTGGGAAAAAGGTAAAATCAAAATGAATAAATAAAGTTGGATAAATTAACATGGCTTACAAGAGATTTCGATAAAAGATCTGTATATTTTCATTTTTAGATTAAATATTTGATTTTATTGCCTCTTGCTCATTACTGGTTACTTATCACTAATCACCGTATTTAAACGATATACGATTTTGTCATTGCGAGCAGGCTTTTGCCTGCGCGGCAATCTCATACCATATGCCCACAGTATTTGTAGTTTTTATTCTAAAAACTGAAAACAGAAAAATGACAACCGCAGACTTTTTCCTATTTGCTTTGCCATTTAGGTTCTTTAATGATATAATATTTCCTGAAAATGCTATAAATAACATTTTGGAGAAATATAATGAAGTTCTTGGAATTAAAAAACGAACTGAAAGATTTCACTATATTTTCTTTAAATGACATAAAGAACATCGAACCTGACTTTCATAGAAGAAGATTAAATGAATGGCAGGA
>JAGYIZ010000129.1 GCA_018402425.1 Candidatus Atribacteria bacterium
ATCTTTGTTAGTGTTAATATATATTCCAGAAATATTTTTTCTATGGGAATTTCTATTATTTCTATGCCTAAATTAGAAGCCAATCGATAGGCATCTTCCTTAGAATGAGCAGAACTATAACGTGAGGGCATAAAAAGAGCATTAACATTTTCCTTACCCAATGCATCTACGGCAATAGTTGCCGTAAGAGCTGAATCAATGCCACCACTGAGCCCTACAACTACCTTTTGAAAACGTGTTTTGTAAATATAATCTCTGGTACCCAATAACAGAGCTTGATATATTTCATCTTCCTTTTTATAAAACTTTTCAATACGACCACGATTATAGTCTCTTTTTTTCTCAATAAGTTTTAATGGCACATGATAATAATTACCCTTTACCAAAGGTATTTTCGCTTTAAGCTCAGCTCGGGGCAAATCTACAATCAAGAGATCCTCTTCAAACTGTTTGGCTGCAGCAAGTATTTTACCATTGGGACTAATGACCATACTCCCCCCGTCAAATACCATTTCATCCTGACCACCGACCAGATTGACATAACTGATATAGGTATTAAACCGCAATGCCTGTTCCTTTAAAATATCAACCCTTTGCTGAATTTTATTAGCATAATAAGGAGAGGCAGAAAGGTTAATATTCAATTTAGCACCCAGATTTGCCTGTCTTTCAACAACAAAACCTTTTTTAATCCAGATATCTCCGCAGATACTGGTTCCCAAAAGCATGCCATTAACATCGAGAATAAGGAATTTACGACCCGGACTAAAATATCTTTTTTCATCAAAGACACTATAATTGGGTAATTCTATCTTACGATATATTGCCCTTACCCGTTGTTGATGTAATACGGCTGCCACATTATTGATAATCCATCTTCTTTTTCTGGCTACCGTCCCTATATAGACAATGGTATCATTAACCTGTTGACAAATATAATTTAATTCTTTTAATGAATCATCAATAAAATGTTTTTTTAATAGTAAATCTTCTGGCGGATAACCGGTTAATGCCAGTTCTGGAAAGACAACAATATCTGCTTGTTCTTTCTCAGCTTCTTTAATAAAAGATATGATTTTATCACTGTTATAGGATAAATGCCCGGTAATAGGATTTATCTGAGCTAAGGCTAGTCGCAGATATTTTTTCATTGCATTCCCTCTCTAAATTTTATCATTAGCTCTATTGTATTTTTTATCAGAATTGGGTTC
>JAGYIZ010000013.1 GCA_018402425.1 Candidatus Atribacteria bacterium
GGTGATTTAGCGATCAAAGACATTTTGTAATTTTATGTATCTTTTTAAAATTAATAAATAAAATGGAGGTTTACTTTAATGTTTTTTTCTAGAACAAATAGAAGTTCAATTTATATTTCTACTATAATCGTTTGTGTTTTATTAATACTTTCTTTTTCCTCTGCTTCCTTGGCAGCTACGAAGGTATTTTTAAATGTTGGTACCACTAACAAATCTTCAAGTGCATATGGTTATTATGTGCAGATGTTAAAAGTTTTTGATAAATATGCACCAGAACTGAAACCAACTATTATTGAAACCGGTGCCGCTGTAGATAATACCAATCGCTTAGCCCGTGAGGAAATAGATGTTGGTTTAGCCCCGGATTCTATCAAATACCAGGCTTTTAATGGGATAGGAAAGTGGGAAGGAAAACCTCTTTCTAATCTAAGAAACATGTTATCCTGGGCTAAAAATTTAAATCCGTATGTAGTAAGAGCAGACTCAGGAATTGTAACTCCATACGATTTAGACGGTGCCTCATTTTGCTGTGGTGCCAGAGGTAGTGCATGTGAAGCTACTTTTGAAATGACTTTAAAATCCTTAGGAATTGAACCAGAATTTTTTAGGGGCAGTTTAGCAGATGCAACAAATGCCATGAAGGATAGAAGGCTTGATGGTGTTCTAAAAACCAGTTGTGGGAATAAGCCTGATGCATCATTTCTTGAATTACAAACATATTTAGAATTAAGACCAATTAACTGGCCTATTGAACTATTAGATAAGGTCAAAGAAGACTACCCTTATTTTTCAACCGGAGTAATTCCTGCCGGTACCTTTAACGGACAGACAGAAGATGCAAATTCATGGTCAGTTGTCATGGGTGATTTTTGTACTAGTGACTTGAGCGAAGAAGTTGTTTACCAGTGGGTAAAAGCTTGTTTTGAAGGTAGAGATTTGTTAGTACAAGTTTATGCTGCAGCCGGCGAAACAGACTGGATTGAGGCGACTTTAGGTTCATTAATTCCTTTACATGCGGGAACCATAAAGTATTTCAGAGAAATTGGTGTTGAGGTCCCGGAAGAACTTATACCGCCTGAAGCAAAATAAAATTTATACTTAATTATTGTTATAGAATAATATAGAAGCTATATTCAATTACTAAAATATTATAATAGTATTGATATAGCTTCTTTTTATATAGGTGGTATCGTTATAAAATTTTTTTATAAAACAGGAAAGAGATTAATTCCACTATTAAATGTCTACTATAGCAATAGCTCTTACAGGAGAACCATCAGCGTTTTTATATTTCAAGGGTAAAACGCTCAGCATGAAGTAGTCATTTTGGACAGAATCTAAATTAGTTAAATTTTCAATAATAATGATATTTTTTGCTAATAGCGTTTTATGTACAATAAAATTATTTGTATCCGATCTGTCTATTGATATAGCATCAATGCCGATGCCTTTCAGATTAAATTCGGACAGCCATTCAGCAGCTTCTTTGCTTAGATAGGGATAGTTTTCATAGTACTGATTTTGACCCCAGTATGTACTCCAGCCAGTCTTAATAATAACAAATTCAACTTTATTTATTTTATCCTGGTGCTGTAGAAGTGAATCAAGATTAATTAGAGGATTTTTACGCTTATCAAAATTCAGAATGATTGCTTTCCCAAAAAAGCTATCAATCTCTATATTTTCCAGAAAATTACCGTGCTTTAGCATATGGCCGGGAGCATCAATATGGGTTCCAGTATGGGAATATATAGTAATTTTTGTTTCTCTATAGCCTTCTTTTTCTATTGTAGTGCCAGTTTGAAAAATTGGTGATTCGGTCCCTGGATAAACTGGCATAGCAGGATGAATAATGTGGCTCAGGTCAATAATTTTCATTTATTATCTCCATTTTAAAATAATGATAGAAATTGAACAAGAATAATATTATAATAACAAAATATAGTATAAAATTTCCAGAAATTTATTAAGTTATAATAAATGAGTTTGAAAGGAAGGTTAACAATGGGAATTAAAGCAACTGTTCTTTGTGAAAATTATGTAAATGGTCAAGCTGGTGCAATTGCCGAACATGGTTGGGCTGTCTATTTGGAAACTAATCAGGGAAATTTTCTTTTTGATACAGGCCAAGGGAAGGCAATTATTAATAATGCACAATATTTCCATAAAGATTTGTCTATTATTAAAGGTATTATTATCAGCCATCACCATTATGACCATACCGGTGGACTGCTCAGTGTACTGGAACAAACCGGGAAAGTGCCAGTCTATTCCCATCCTGAGCTTTTTAAGAATAGCTTCAGCCTTAGAGGCAATGTAGAAAAGAATATAGGTATTCCATTTCGGCGTGAAATCTTAGAGAGTAAAGGGGCTGATTTTGTCTTCAATACTGAACCTAAAGAGATTGTGTCAGGGATGATATTAAGCGGAGAAATTCCTCGCCAAACTCCATTTGAACAAGGTGATAAGAAATTAGTGGTTAAAGACAAAAAAGGATATGTTCAGGATAGTATTTTAGATGACCAGACACTAATTATAAAGACTGCCAAAGGTCTATTTATCATCTTGGGCTGTTCCCATTCGGGTATTATAAATATTATCAATTATGCAATTAAAAATACCGGACAGGAACACATTCACACAATTATTGGAGGGACTCATCTCGGACCTGCTGATAAAGAGACGAGAGAAAAAAGCATTGAATCTTTAAAACAATTTGATATTGAAAGAATTGGTGTTTCTCATTGTACTGGATTAGAGACATCTATGCAATTATACTATGAATTTGGAGAACGGTTCTTTTTCTGCAACGTAGGGACGGTGGTAGAAGTATAAATAGTTTACTACTTTTCAAATTCATATAATGAGATAAGCCATATTTATAGAAAATAGGAGAATAATATTTGTAGAAAAGATTGATTAATTTACCTTAAAATATTAAAATAATAGGCGTTATAATAAAATTTTAATAATATTTATAAGAAAAGGAGCAAAGAGAAATGCAAGACTTTTTAGAAAAGAAATTTCAGCTTTCTGAAAATGGAACAGACACAAAGACTGAAATTATCGCCGGTTTTACTACATTCATGACTATGGCCTATATTATTTTTGTCAATCCAACTATTTTAAGTGACGCTGGCATGCCTTGGAATGGTGTATTTATCGCTACAATTATGGGTATTGTTTTAGGTACCGTTTGTATGGCCTTATTAACTAATTATCCTTTTGCACTTGCTTCAGGAATGGGCTTAAATGCATTTTTTGCCTATTCTGTTGTTTTGGGTATGGGTGTTAGCTGGCAGATTGCCTTGGGAATTGTCTTCCTGGAAGGTGTTCTCTTTATTATTCTCAGCGTAACACCTGTAAGGGAAATGATTATCAATTGTATACCTATGGGCCTAAAGGCTGCGATCAGTGCGGGTATTGGTTTGTTCATTGCATTTATTGGTTTGCAGAATGCCGGATTGGTAGTTAAGGATGATGCTACTCTGGTTGCTATTGGTAATGTATTCAGTGGTACAGGTTTGGTCGCTATCGCAGGTTTGGTTATTATGGGTGTGCTCCATACATTGAAGGTCAAAGGGTCAATTCTCTGGGGAATTTTAGGTGCCACCATAATCGGATATATCCCCGGATTAGATGTAACGCCTCCTTTTCAGGGTTTGTTTGCAGTACCTCAATTTAGTGATTGGAGTGAAGTTTTATTTAAAATGGATATTGCCGGTGCCCTGGATATAGCTTTAATTACAGTCATCTTCTCTTTCCTTTTTGTAGATTTGTTTGATACGGCAGGTACCCTGGTAGGAGTAAGTACACAGGCTGGTTATTTGGATAAAGATGGCAATTTGCCCAAAGCAAGCAAAGCATTGCTGGCTGATGCTATTGGAACAACAGGAGGTGCAATATTTGGCACCAGCACAGTAACAACATACATTGAATCTGCCTCCGGTGTTTCTGAGGGAGGAAGAACCGGTTTGACGGGAATTGTTGTAGCTATTTTATTTTTCCTATCTCTCTTTTTAAGACCACTGGTAGGAATTGTTCCCGGAGCAGCTACTGCACCTGCCTTAATTGTTGTAGGAACTCTGATGATGCACAATATTTTAAGTATAAAGTGGGATGATTTTTCAGAAGCTCTTCCTGCCTTTGTCTGTCTGATTGCCATTCCCTTAACTTATTCAATTGCTAACGGAATTGCTCTTGGTTTTATTACTTATCCTTTAATCAAGCTGCTCAGTGGAAAAGGTAAAGAAGTGCATGGCTTAATATATATTCTAGGCATCCTTTTTGCTATTAAATTTATATGGCTATAAGTCTCTAAATTTATAATGAATAATAAATATTTGATAAAAATAAGAAGAGTATGTCAGCTTGTGTCGTACTCTTCTTATTTTTAGAGACACAGTATTTTATTAGAAATGCTTCAAATATCACAATGTATTTTATCTTTTGTTGATTCGTGTTTTTCATATATAACTGAACATTATGCTATAATAATTTTGTTTAACCATAAAAAAACCACCTTCTTTGAGGGTGGTCATGGTTTGAAATATTTTTACCTGAAGTCCTAAATAGATTTGAATAGAAAAGAGCAGAGACAAGTTCCTCAAAAATATTTATTATAAGGAGATATAATGAGCTTATTTCAAATTGGGTTAATTTTAGCCGCAGGCATTATGGCAGGATTTCTCAATACATTGGGCGGAGGCGGTTCATTGATTACTTTACCGGTACTTATCTTTATGGGTTTGCCTCCGGCAGTAGCCAATGGGACAAATCGGATTGCTTTAATTGTACAAAATATTGTTGGAGTAACTAATTTTCGTAGTAAAGGTTTTTTCTATCCTAAACTGAGTTTTATTTTAGGGGTTCCAGCTATCCTGGGTTCTATTCTAGGAGCTAGAGTTGCTGTGTCTATATCGGGAGAACTATTTGAAAGAATTTTAGCTATTGTGATGATAGTAGTCCTGGTTCTTATCTTGACGCGTCCGGAAAAAAGGTTTATTAAAGAAATTGATAGTGAAAATTTAAGCACGCCCAGATTGATTATTGCTATGATAGCTTTTTTTGGCGTTGGCCTTTATGGTGGGTTTATTCAGGCAGGTGTTGGTTTTATCATTATTGTAGCCCTTACACTTATTACTGGAATGTCTCTTGTTAAGGTTAACAGCCTTAAAGTTTTTATTATTTTAATATATACAATTTCTTCGCTTTTAGTTTTTTTTCTCAATGGGAAAGTTAATTTTGTATTGGGATTTACGCTTGCTATTGGTAATGCTGTTGGTGCTTATCTAGGGAGTAATTTTGCGGTTAGCAAAGGAGACAAATGGATAAGAGTTTTCCTTGTTATTGCTATTTTGGCGATGTCAGCAAAATTACTGGGAGTTTTTGAATTAATTGGTTTATAAATATAGGCTTCTCATTTTATATTTATCAAATAATTAGATGAGATAGGAGGCAGTGATGGATTTTGATTCTCTGTATTATCCATATCCTTCTCAGAGAAGAGTCGTCTTTGCAAAGAACGGGATGGTGGCAACATCTCAATCACTGGCTGCTCAGGCTGGAATATCAATACTTAAACAGGGGGGCAATGCCATTGATGCTGCCATTGCCACAGCGGCTTGTCTTACAGTTGTTGAACCTACTTCCAATGGAATTGGTGGCGATGCATTTGCCATAATATGGACTAAGAATAAACTTCATGGCTTAAATTCAAGTGGTCCCTCGCCAAGGTCTATTTCCGATGAGCTCTTACGAAAAAAGGGTTATAAAAAGATGCCGGATTTTGGCTGGATACCGGTGACGGTACCTGGAGTTCCGGCAGCATGGGCTGAACTTAACAGTAAATTTGGCCGTCTTTCCCTTTCTAAAATTCTTTCTCCTGCCATAAGATATGCTGAAGAAGGATTTCCCGTTTCTCCTTTAGTAAGTTATTTGTGGAAAATAGCTTATCAGAAATATGTTGCTTATAAAAATGATGAAGCATTTTGTTATTGGTTCAAAACTTTTGCACCTGAGGGCAGAGCCCCTGAACCAGGGGAATTATGGAGACTGCCCGAACAAGCTCAAACATTACAGATGATTGCCAATACTAAATCAATTGATTTTTATCAGGGTGAAATTGCCGAAAAAATTGATGCCTTTTCCAGAAAATATGATGGTTATCTGCGAAAAGAAGATCTGGCTTCTTTTAGTTCCGAATGGGTTGAACCTATCAGTATTCCTTATCATGGTTATGATGTCTGGGAAATTCCTCCCAACGGACAGGGTTTGGTGGCCTTAATGGCTTTAAATATTCTTGAAGGAATTGGTTTTAATATCAGAGAATCAGCCGAAACGTTTCACTACCAGATTGAGGCAATAAAATTAGCCTTTGCAGATGGAGAAAGATACATCACTGACTATAAAAAAATGTCGGAAAAAATAAAAAATTTACTCTCAGCTTCATATGCAAGGGAGCGGAGGAAATTAATCACTGATAGTGCTATTAATCCATATCCGGGCAAGCCTGGCGGTAGTGATACTGTTTATCTGGCAACCGCTGATGGTGAAGGCAATATGGTTTCTTATATTCAAAGCAATTATATGGGTTTTGGTTCCGGATTGGTAGTACCAGGTACAGGCATTGCTTTACAAAACCGGGGAGCTAATTTCTCTCTTGATTCTTCTCATGCAAATTGTTTGAAACCGGGGAAGAAAACTTATCATACTATTATTCCCGGATTTTTAACCAAAAATAGCAGAGCAGTAGGTCCATTTGGAGTAATGGGTGGGTTTATGCAACCTCAGGGACATGTCCAGGTGGTGATGAATATGCTTGATTTTGGTCTTAATCCCCAGGCTGCACTGGATGCCCCGAGATGGCAATGGATAGAAGGGAGAAAAGTGAAGACAGAATACCATTTTCCCAGACATATTGCTGAAGCCCTGGAAAGAAGAGGTCATATCATAGAAGGAGGCCTGGATTCAGTTGGATTCGGGCGGGGGCAAATTATCTGGAGAGATAACAATGGTATTTTAATGGGTGCCACTGATCCCAGAGCGGATGGTGCTGTTGTTCCCTGGTAAACCATTCTATATTTATAAAAAATGAGAAGGAAACAATATTGTGCGAAAAACATTTTTAATTATTTCAGCAATTTTGCTGATTATTCTCGGCATCTTATTCATTATAGCCGGGGTAGCTAATGAACAGAAATTGAATCAGTTTAAAAATCAGGGTGTTTTTACTCAAGGTATTGTGACTGAGAAAAAGGCTGTTCATTCCGGTGAAACATTTCAATATCAACTCGAAGTTAACTATATAACCAAACAAGGCATAGAGCATAACAGGATATTTTATGTTGACGAAGATGACTTTCAACATGCCGAGGTAATGGAAAATATTCCGGTTATTTATGTTCCTGAAAAACCGGAATGGGTAGTTATCGGTGAAAATTTTAGCTATGACCGTAGGCCTTTTTATTTAGGGATAGTTAGTTTTCTTTTTGGACTTTTAATATTATTTTGGTATTTCCTCCTCAAAGACTTTTTTTAAACAGGTTTTATAAAAAATAGCTCCCTTTAAGGGGGCTATTTTTTTTACTTAGTCTATGTTCTGTGGTTAGTTACTAGTGGTTTAGTTAGAAAATTCTGAAACAAAAAAACCCCTTAGTTTATTACCAAGGGGTTTTTATTTTGTGACTGTTTTTTAGAAACGTCTTCTTGGACCAGAATTGAAATCTCTTCTGGGTTTGCGAGGCCGTGCTTCATCAATTTTTAATGGACGTCCTTGAAATTCTTGGTCATTCAATGCTGTTTTTGCAGCCTCTGCTTCTTCGTTGAAGACATACACATAGGCATAGATTGCTTCGTGAGATATACGCATACTCATGTCTAAAGGATACCGTATTTCTATGCGTCTGGCAATCTGTTGTGGTGACCAAAAAAGACGTAACTTCTCCTGGACGTATTCTCTTAACCGATTGTTCAAAAAGAGCTTACGCTTACCCAAACGGCGTCTTCTTGCATTACGCCGCGACCGACGCTGGGCACGATCGGCACGATACGTCCAACGGTTGCACCCTCCCCGTGTTACTTCACGGGCTATTGTCGAAACTGCTCGCCCAAGATGACTGGCAATCACCTGAAATGATTCACCCTTTGCCAATGAACGACTAATCTCCTCACGCTCTTCTGGCATGAGTCTTTGATAACCACATTCTATCTTGATCATCATAATCTAACGCCCTCCTTCGATATCCTCTATATAGAATACCAGATTGTTGCGTTAGATTATTGAATGTGCCTTAGTTACCGATTAATAAAAAAATTAAGTCTAAATTATAAGTGTGAGAATTTATATTTCAGAGGATTTAAAAAATTAATATGGAATTTACTCTAGAATAAAAATATTCTTTTTAAGGAGGTAATATGATGGATATGTTTTGTTTTCAATGCCAGGAAACAGCAAGAGGAACCGGCTGCACCAAGAGGGGTGTTTGCGGAAAAGACGCTTATGTTGCCAATATGCAGGATTTACTTATTTATGTGTGCAAGGGAATTTCTGTATATAGCACTAAGGCGCGCGAATTAGGAATAGAAAATAAAGAAGTGAACAAATTCATTGTGGATTCCCTGTTTATGACCATTACAAATGCCAATTTTGATCAAGCAGATTTTGTTGAAAAAATAAAAGAAGGTTTTGATGTTAGAGAGGAAATTAAAGAGCAATATCTTAGTGCCGGAGGTAAACTTAACCAGGAGCTGCCTGATTGTGCAACCTGGGAAGCAGAAGAAATATCTGAGTTTGAAAAAAAAGCCAATTCCTCTGAAGTTGGAGTTTTGGCAACTGAAAATGAAGACGAGCGCTCTTTGAGAGAACTTTTAACTTATGGAATTAAAGGAATCACAGCTTATACTGAACATGCCTTTAATTTGGGATACGAGAATGGAAAAATCTATGAATTTATAGAAAGAGGATTAGTGGCGACAACGGATGGTTCGCTTTCCATAGATGAGTTGGTGGATTTAGTAATGGAGTGCGGCAAGTTTGGTGTTGAGGCTATGTCCTTATTGGATAAAGCCAACACAGAAACCTTTGGTCATCCGGAAGTTAGCAAGGTCAATATTGGAGTACAAAATAATCCGGGTATCTTAATCAGCGGACATGATCTCAAAGATATGGAGGAACTACTTGAACAGACCAGGGATACAGGAGTTGACGTATATACTCATGGTGAGATGTTGCCAGCAAATTATTATCCAGCATTTAAAAAATATTCTCATTTTGTAGGTAATTATGGTAATTCCTGGTGGAAACAGGATGAAGAATTTGAAAAATTTAACGGGCCAATTCTGATGACAACTAATTGCATCATCCCACCAAGGGATAGTTATAAAGAGCGGGTATTTACCACTGGTACAGCTGGTTATCCGGGAATGGTCCATATACCAGATAGGAAAAAAGATCAATCAAAAGATTTTTCAGAAATTATTAAAATGGCCAAAGAATGCCCTCCTCCTGTAGAGATAAAAAAAGGAGAAACAGTTATTCTTACTGCTGGTTGTGCGAAGTACAGATATAATAAGCTTGATTTAGGAGATATAAATGGAATACCCAGAGTGTTAGATGCGGGACAGTGTAATGATTCCTACTCATTGGCAGTGATTGCCTTGAAATTAAAAGAAATCCTGGGATTAGATGATATTAATCAACTTCCCATTTCTTACAACATTGCCTGGTATGAACAAAAAGCAGTGATCGTATTGTTGGCTTTACTTTACCTGGGAGTTAAAAATATTCATTTAGGTCCTACATTACCAGCATTTTTATCTCCCAATGTGACAAATGTTTTAGTCGAAAAATTTAACATTGCATTTCTTATATCAAACATTTGCAGTGAATCCTTTTATCAATTAAAATCTAAACTCTAATCCAAATTTGAACCGATAATCTTCTTCTTTTAAAGAATAAGTATCAAATTGAGTGCTAAATGTAAAATTAGATGAGATTTCATAGTCGATACCAAGACTTGTTTCACCCTGGAAATCAAGAGGAGTAGAATAGGTGACAAAGACATCATCACTGATACTTTTGCCAACCTCTAAAGTTAAATCTCCAAGATTAATATCTTCTAGAAAAAAAAGATTGCTACTTGAACTTTCCGAGATATCATATGAAAGATTGATAAATTCAAATCCCAATCCTTCTGCCAGTTCACGTTCCATACGTCTGAAAAGGTTAATCTGTAAGCTTTGGAAAACGATATCTACCATTTCTTGAGATAGAATTTGATTTATTTCGCCTTCGGACAGGCCTTGAATATTTCTATTAAAGGTTAGCAAAGAGATGATTTCTGTTTCTCTTAAAGTAGGCTGAGAAGATAATGATATTTGCGGATTGGCAAGGTTTCCGGAAACATTAATCTCAATTTGAACATCTTGTACAGTAGTATTAGCCTTAGCGTTGATATCAATATCGTTAATTGTAAGACCATTAATATTGACACGTCCTTCTGAGATAACAAATCTTTTTTCAAAATATATTAGGTATCCTTTTTTTAGATTAAGGTTACCATTCACGGCAGGTTCAGCGAAAGAGCCACTTAAATTAATATTGCCGGTTATATTAATTTCTGCATCAGGTAGTCTTAAGGTAAAAGGGTCAGCAATTTCAATATTAAAATCGAGGGTACTTTTTGAACGATCATATGTAGTAGTGTTATAAGATGACGATACATTACTTTCTTCATATAATTGCAGCAAATTCTGAAGATTCAGGCTACCTTCAGAGAGAACTAATTTACCGTCAATATATGGTTCAAGCAATGATCCTTTAATTTCTGCCCAAAAATCAGCCTTGGTTTCTAATATATTCTGGTAAATAATTTTTTCCTCATTATTTTGTATAGTTAGAAAAATATTTTCAGGTACAAGATGAACCATCTCAAATTGACCAGATAGGTTGAAACTGTTTTCATAAGCCATAAAAGGAATATTAGGAATATTGACCTGATTATTGGATATTTCTATTCTGCTATTGACTTCTTCCATTTGAAGAGGAAGATTATTCATAGCAATTTTACCCTGGTTAATATCGATTGTTCCGTTCATTAACGGATTTTCAGTTGTGCCGGTTAAATATAGTTCAAGGTCAATGTTTCCCATAATTTCAGAAAAAGCTTCCTTCCAGAAAAGTCTTAATAAATTCAGGTCGGCTTTCTTCATGTTAATTTGAAAATCTAAAGGGATTTCCTGATAAACGATATCTGAAACGCCTGACTCGATTTCCCTTTCTTCTCTGAGCATAAATACATCTAATGGTAGATTGCCCTTCGCCTGGATGTGATTATCATCTTCCAGGGCAATATCTAATTCTCTTATCTCTATTTCGTTTTTTTGGCTATTCCAGTGGAAATTACCCAGGAGTTCTTCAAATTGAAATTCACGGAAATATCCCTTTTTAATCTGTGCAGTCATAGAAACTTGCGGTTGTTCAATGGTACCGCTAAAAAAACCTTCGATATCCATAATTCCCTGTATTTCTTCATCAATCTGAGCCAGGTTCATCAGCGCATTCATATCTAATCGATCAGCCTGGAATTCAATATCAAGAGCTTGGGTGGCACTCAGGGTTCCTTTTGCATTAAATTGGCCTTCAGTCTGGATTAAGCTAAAATCTGAAAGCAGCCATCTGTCATCATTTATAGTAATCATTGATTTTAGCTGAGAAGGGGGATTATTTTCTTGTTGTTGAGATGTAAGCATGGCTGATAAGATAATGTTTTGTTCGGATATATCCCCTTGCAAATCTACTTTTCCCGTTATTTCTGATGGTAGAAATATCTTGAAATACTCATCACCGGGATAAAAATAATCAATCATCTTGCTTAGTGCTTTATGAACAAACTCTATTTCTAAAGAAAATGGATAGTCTTCTCCAATTTTGGATTGGCCTTCTGCATTTATTTTCATATTTTCATTTTCTAGGTTAAAGTTGTCCAGCTCAAAGGAATAGGAATGGCCTAACCAACTGAACAATTCTGTAGAATTACTTTCTTCATTTTCAGGCAGCAATTCCTGTTCCGGTTGTAGGTGGAAACCAAATTGCCCCTGGCCTAATAAATAGTCTTCGAAAGTAATTTGTTCTAATTGAAAATTTCCCTCAATAGCAAGCCTTGGCCAGATACCTTTGATCTGGCCACTACCATTTGTCAAGCCGGATAATTGTATATCATCAGTAATTGTTTGAATAAATGGATGAACATCAATAGTATGGAGCTGATAGGAAAAATCTATTTCCGGAGAGCTGGTTTCCTGTAAAATAATTTTTCCATTTCCGGTTAATTTTGTATCCTGATTTATTAATTCAACTGTTTCTAACGAAATGATGTTTTGTTGAACAATCAATTCCCCGGTCAGTTCGCCCAACAGATTATCCTGGATGGAGAGCTCTCGTAGGTTAAACCCTGCTTTTATTTCGGGTTTTTTTGAATTACCATAAAAAGTCCCCTCAATATTTGCTTTTCCTGCAGGCTGTATTTCTAAACCCATGGAATTGGCTAGCTCAGTTAGTTCGGGTATTTGAAATCCAAAATCCATTCTGAATTGAACAAGTTCGTTAAAATTAATTTCTCCCTTTATTGTGCCCTGGTTCTGGCCGGATTCCAGTTCACATTGTTGAACAGATAATATTTTATCAGAAAAATCCAAAGTTGATGTTATATTGCCCTGTAATGGATTAAGCAATGATAAATCTTCTATTTCTATAGACTTAACACTAAATGGCCCCTCAATATTAACAATAGAGCTGTCTTGCTTTTGACTTTCTATTTGTAAATGACTATCTATAGTGCCTGAAGATCCTTCTAGAAAAGTTAGCTGTTTGAATAAGGAATGCTGTAGAGAAAGATTTTCTGTTTGTAAGGAGAACTGGTAAAAGGGAACACCTTCAGACCAGTCAATTTTGCCATTAGCCGATAGAGAAGATTCTAATTCATGTGTTTCCAGAGATTCAATGATTAGTTCATTTTGACGCAACAAAAAGGAGCAATCTGTTTCTAGAAATGGAATATTCTCAAAAATAATTTCAGAAGAAAATGCTTTTCCCTCAATTTGAAAGCTTTCAGGTTGCCCTTTGACATTTCCGTTAAAGGCGATTTCCCCCTCCAGAGAAAAATCATTATAATCCGGTAAGAATAAAGAAATATCATCTTTTAAATAAGATGCTTTTATTTCATCACCTTTTATGTCAAAATCAAAATAAACTTCTGGGGCAGTGAGAACAGAACCCCTTAATTGGACATTTTTATCACCATAAAGCCCTGTCATCTCGGAAATAGTTATTTCTGGATTTACAAACTGCATAGAACCGCTGACTTGGCGGAAAGGAATTTCTTTTAAAAATTGTGGATTTAAATCAGCTTGCTGAAAGGTTGCTTCCCCTTTCCAGTCAATCTCCGAAGGAGCTGAATCAGAAGAATGACTCAAATTGAAATCAATATTAAATTTGCCCTGGCTTACCTTGAATAGTTCAGCTACCTCAAGATAATATTGAAAATGGTTAATATCCGCATTCTCCAGGTGGAAATCCAAAGAGTATTCAGGCTGGTTTATCAATAGTGTTCCCTGCAGAGCTAATAGAGCATTATCTTTTTCCTGGGTACCCTGAAAATCAAACATAATCTTGGGTAATCGAGTTAGATCAAGATAACCGTTAATACCTCTTGCTCGCGTGGTTAGATAATCCTGATCATAGTTGTACACCAATTTGTCATGATAAATTAGGTTACTATTTTGAAAATAGATACGATTGATGATAATATTTTCCTGAAAATTTTCTGGATCAAGATGTAGTTTCTTAATAAAATCAAATTCTCCATTTAATTCTCTAGTCAAAGTGGCAGAGCATCGTAAAAAGTAATATCATGGATATTTAGTAGCCAACTGTTCCATTGGAAAATAGGAAATAATAAAACCGAACCTGGCCTTTGCCTTTTTCTGCCTGAAATAAGATATTGTTTTCTTCAAGAACTATTTTCAAAAAGTATAATATTATTTATATCTAATGATTGAAAAGATATGGACTCAATTTCTCCAATTTCATAGTGTTTCCAAGACTATTTTCCAGTTTTGTTACTATTATTGATTTAATATTTTCACGGAAACTTTCAGTATTGATAAAATAGAAGAATCAGGGAATAAGACATATATTGTATCACGATATACAACAAAAAGCAACGTATATCATCAAATAATTTGACAAAAAAAATCCCTGCGAACAGCAGTTTGCAAGGATTTATACAACTTGACCCTATTGACTTACTGCAAAACTAGGGAAACAAACATTATTGAGGGGTTTAAAATAGCAGCCAATATACGACTTGTAAATATTATAACACAGCATTATTTTTTTACTAAAAAGAAAGTTCCGGATTGAATTAAATTTATTTTTCAGTTTTCTTGACATTCATGGTAAAATGTTAAAAATAATATAATAAAAGCAATGCGTGGGAGAATAAGTATTTAAGCTAATGAGTACAGAAAGCTGTTGCCGATGAGAAGCAGCCTCATTGATGTACTAAATGGACCCACAAGCTTCAGGCTGAAAGAAATAGAGATTTCAAGTAGGTTCTGACGGTGTTTCCCTCCGTGAACGGGGAAAGGGTATCGGTATCAATATTGCCCGTACCTTAATAAGTGGAAACAGGCATTTTATAAGTAATCTGACTGTTTCAACGAGAGTGGCAACACGAAAAATAAAGCCTTTCGCCTCTTGGTGAAAGGTTTTTTGTTTTGTCCCACTTAATCCGAGCCTAACAGAGTCGATTGTCTCTTAATCTTTACATAAATCTTAATTAGAGACAATTTGAAAAAGGGTGGCACCACGAAAGACTTTTCGTCCCTTTAATCCTTAAATAGGATATGGGATAAAAGTCTTTTTTTATTTTAGGAAGTTTATATATAAAAGAATAGTTAATAGAAAAGGAAATAAAATTGTCCGATAAAAGGAGGGGATGTAACCTTGTATGAGGTAATCAGAGAAAAGCGTTGGCCCCCGCCAGGGGGTATATACATTTGTGAAACTAAATAAACTGTATATTTAATTTTTCAACGTTTTAAAAATAAAAATAAAAAGAAAGGATTTAAAAAATGGAACAAGTCAAATTTATATTAGATGAAAAAGAGATTCCTCAATATTGGTATAATATACAGGCAGATTTGCCCGAACCATTGCCTCCATCATTACATCCGGGTACAAAAAAACCGCTCATGCCTGAAGATTTGGCGCCTTTATTCCCGATGGAGCTTATAAAACAGGAAGTAAGTACAGAGAGATATATTGAAATCCCGGATGAAGTAAGAAGTATTTATCGCCTCTGGAGGCCGACAACACTTTTTCGGGCTAGAAGATTAGAAAAAGCACTCAAAACACCTGCTAAAATTTATTATAAATACGAAGGCAGCAGCCCGCCTGGAAGTCATAAAATTAATACTGCAGTTGCCCAGGCTTATTATAACAAAAAAGAAGGAATTAACCGTATTAGCACTGAAACCGGTGCCGGTCAATGGGGCAGTGCACTGGCTTTTGCCGGCGCTTGCTTTGATATTGAAGTCAAGGTTTATATGGTCAAAATAAGCTATAATCAAAAGCCTTATCGAAGAGTCATGATGCAGGTCTGGGGTGCAGATTGCATACCCAGTCCCTCTGAACAAACAAAAGCGGGTAGAGCAATCCTGTCAAGAGACCCTGATTGCCCAGGTAGTTTGGGATTAGCAATTAGCGAGGCAGTGGAAGAGGCGGTAAGCAGGGAAGATACCCATTACTCACTGGGTAGTGTACTTAATCATGTTTTATTACACCAAACAGTTATCGGTCAGGAGACTAAAAAAACATTAGAAAAGATTAACGAGTATCCCGATATCATAATTGGTTGTGTAGGAGGTGGCTCAAATTTTGCCGGCATGTTCTTGCCTTTCATAAAAGATAAAATTGATGGTACATACCCTGACTTAAGAATTATCAATGTTGAACCAGCAAGTTGCCCCACTCTAACCAGGGGTCCTTATCGGTATGATTTTGGTGATGAAGCAGGCATGACTCCTTTAATGAAAATGTATACACTGGGCCATGGATTTATTCCACCCCCGGTTCATGCCGGTGGATTACGCTATCATGGCATGGCGCCGATTATCTGTCATTTGTTGAACTTAGGTTTGGTGGAAGCACGGGCAGAACAACAATTAGGTACTTTCCAGGCTGGTGTGGATTTTGCCAGAAGTGAGGGAATTATTAGTGCACCTGAGGCTGATCATGCTATTCGTGCTACTATTGATGAAGCGATTAAATGCCGAGAATCAGGTGAAGCAAAAACTATTCTCCTTGCCTTGAGCGGGCATGGTCATGTTGATATGGCTGCTTACCAGGCTTATTTTGACGGTAAACTAAAAGATCATGAATATTCTCAGGATAAAATCGAACAGGCTTTGCATGATTTACCAAAAGTTTAAGCTAATAAAAAAAGACGGGTTTTGCTGCCCGTCTTTTTTTATTCATATAGTTAGTTGTCATTCTTCTAAAACATTTTAAGAATGTTTCATTAAAAGCTTGATTATTCATGAAAAGTGAATATAATAACTGAGAGAACTAGCAAGCTATGAAACAGGGTAAGGTTATATGAACAATCTTGAAAGAGCGAAAGATATTTTAGAGAAAAACAGATACACTTTTGTTTTAATGATGGATGGGAAAATAATAAAAACTTCTCATAAAAAGGGAATTATCCCGTTAATGGAAATGATTCGGGATAATCGAGATATGATGCAGGGAGCGGTGATTGCTGATAAGGTGATTGGAAAAGCTGCAGCACTATTGGCTGTAGCTTATAAAGTAAAGCAAATTTATACAGAGATTCTTAGCCAACAGGCAAAAGAAGTGTTGGACCAATATTCAGTATTTTACCAATATGAAAAATATGTTGATTATATTCAAAATCGTAGCAAAAATGGTCAATGTCCCATGGAAAAATTAACAAAAGATACAAATGACCCCAAAACAGCTTATTCCTTAATTCTAAAATATTACCAGGAAGTTTTGAAAATTAATTTATCATAAATAAACCCGGATAAGGAGAATGCCTAATGGCCAGACTAACTTTCCTGGGAACCAGGGCAGAGATTGAAGAAAAGACAGAGAATCATTATTATCATTCTTCTCTGCTTTTACAAATATTGCATCCTTATTCTTTTCGTTTAGTGATTGATTATGGAACTATTCATTCCTATGATTTGAGTATATTGAAACCAGATGCAATACTTATTACTCATGCTCATCCTGATCATTATATCTGGACTAAAGAGGAAGCAAATAATGCTACACCCGTTTATTTAACTATAGAAACATTAGAATACGGTAAGTTTTTCCCTGTTAATCCTCATATTTTCTATCCCTTTCAATGGTTTCCACTTGGACCTGTTCAGATTTTGCCTTATCGAGTAATGCATTCAGTTCGTTGTCCTGCTGTTGGTTTTAAAATTCAACTTCCTGATGATAAAGTAGTGGTCTATAATCCCGATTTGGTTGATATTATTGCTAAAGAGAATATTTTACCTGGTACTGATTATTATATAGGTGATGGTTCAACCATTAACACAAACCTGGTGAGAAGAAAGGGAGAAAATTTCTATGGGCATACCCGGATACCTACACAAATTAACTGGTGTAAAAAATTCGGAATAGAAAATATAATTTTTACTCATATCGGGAAGAATACCTTAAGCAAAGAAGATACTTTTACAGAAATATATCCTGAGGCAGTTTTGGCATATGACGGAATGAAAATCATTATATAGCTAATTTTACTTGATCACCTATTACAGGAATATATTATAGAAAAAATACATTTTTAAAAAGAGAATATTTTATGCCAAACTATGATTTTCAGATTTTAACTTCTGGACGAGAATACCGCAGATAATAAGAATAGAACCACCAATAATTTGAATGGCAGTTAGCAACTCATTTAAAAAAACAAAGCCGAGAATTCCATTAATTATGGGAATAAGCATAGTCATCATAGCATAATAAGTGACATTAGCAACTCGAATTGTCTTATTCATGAAAAGAATAATGAGTGCTTCGGTTAGCCCGGATAAAAATACAAATATGAAACCGGTACCTGGTAATAAACTAACATTTAATATTATTCCTATCAGGATTGCAAGGATTGCTCCTATTGTAGTAACACCCCAGCTAATTATTTCCGGTGGAAGATGAACACTAATTTTTTTCTGTGTTACTGAAAAAGAAGCAAAAAAGAATGCACCGGTTAAAATCAACAGATCACCAATTTGGGGGATAATGATTTTTCCTTTAGTGGTTACAAGATAGATTCCAACAAAAAAACCAATGATTAATAATGATTTTTCTAAATACATTTTTTCTTTTAAGAAAAAGTAAGCTAGAATTGTTGTAAAAATTAAATTACTTCTGGTAATAAAGCTATAATTAATTGATGTAGTAAACTCAAGGCCGAAAGTGGTTAAAAGATAGGCAGTTAATAGAAATGTACCTGCAAAGAAGAGAAATAACCATTGTGATTGAGTTATTTTTTTAATTTTTTTAACATGTTTGCTCTGGATTAGAAAAAGATTCAGAGTTAAAGTAATAGCGGAAATAACCATAAATTGTACTAATAGTTCAAACGGCAGTATTTCAGATAATAAAGCCTTTTTTTTAAAGAAGATAGCAAGCGACAGGGAAAAAACTGCTGAAAGGCTATATATTAATCGTTCAGGGATTTTAATCATCATAACCTCTAATATATTACACTAATTCTAATCATAACAGATGAGTCAAGTAAAATTAACTAAAATTACCAGTTTCGGTACCTTCAATCTATTTGTCTGATAAAAATATAATTAGACCAATTTTTAATAAGGGTAAAATGGTTTGGACAAATATTGTTGGAGCTTACAGGTAAAGAAATATATTGTTTTTCCCGGTTATTCTCTGGAATTTGATAATTCACCGATTACCATTAAGCTGATATCATAAGCATGATCTCCAATTCTTTCCAGGTTGCTTAATATATCAATATAGATGATTCCTGCTTCAGGATTACAGATTTGTTTTTTTAGCCGGTCAATATGCTCATTACGCAAACTTTCTTCGACTCTATCAATATCATCTTCTCTTTTGGTGACCACTGTGGCCATTTCAATATTGTGATCATGTAAAGCCTTAATGGAATAACCAAGTGATTTTTCAACTTTGGAAAAGATATATTTCAAATCTTTCTCTGCCTTCTGACTAAAAGGTAATTTTTCGTTGATCTTGATTTGAGCCATATCTGCAATATTTTCGATATGATCGCCAACTCTTTCGAGATGAGCAGATATATTCATAAGATTGTTTAAACTTTCCGATTCTTTTGGACTCAGAGGTTTTTGAGAAACTATAATCAGATAACTGGTTATTTCGCGATGAATAGTATCGAGGACATCTTCTTTGATGTTGGTATCTTTAATAATTCTTTCATTGTTATTAAGCAAGGCAAATAAGATATTTTTTAGCATTTCCAGGGAGATATTACCCATACGTATTAATTCTTTGGTTACCTGCCCGAGGGCAATGGAAGGAGTGTTAACCAGGCTTTTATCAAGATACAAGGTCCCTTTTTTAATTACCTTTTCTTCGCCGGGCAGCACGCGAGTTAGAATTTTTAATAAATAAGGAATGAAAGGCAAAAGAATAAAAGTATTAGTTACATTGAAAAGAGTGTGGGCGTTGGCAATTTGGCGCGGAATTGTTGCAGCAGTCATAGATGAGAGTGTAATAAATGGATTTAAAAATAGATAAAATATTATAACTCCACTAATATTAAACAACAGGTGACCTAAAGCTACCCGTTTACCAGTAATGGAACTACCTATAACAGCTAGTAACGCAGTGAAACAGGTACCTATATTGGTGCCCAGTATTAAAGGAATAGCAGCACCTAAACCAATCAAACCCTGAATAGATAATGAAATAATAATAGCTGTGGCAGCGCTGCTGCTTTGTAGAACGGCAGTAATAACAGCTGCCAGAAAAATGCCAAGCAGTGGATTGTCAGCCATATTTACCAATAGATTAATAAAAAAAGGATCATCTCTTAAAGGATACAAAGCATGGGACATGGTGGAAAGACCTAAAAATAATAGACCAAAGCCTATCATAACAGAACCTATATACTGATAGACTTTTTTCTTGGCAAACATATTAATGGCAAAACCGATTCCTATGGCAGGAAGCATGTATTCATTAAGATTGAACGAAATAATCTGTGCCGTTATAGTTGTTCCAATATTTGCACCAAAAATAATGCTTATAGCTTGTTTCAGACTTAATAAGCCAGCATTAACAAAACCAATAGTTATAATACTGGTTGCGCTGCTGCTTTGTAATATTGCAGTAATTACCGTACCGGATACAATTCCTTTAATTGGGTTTTTAGAAAGAACCTCCAATACCTGATGAATTTTATTACCGGCAATTTTTTGCAATCCCTCACTTAGTTGTTGCATGCCAAATAAAAATAATCCCAATCCGCCAATCAAGCCAAAAATTAAAGATAAATTCATAAAATGTTTTATTCCTTATTTTGTATTTTTATAATTTTAATTTTCTGATAATATGTAACTAAACCAACAACTTTTTAATTATATCATCAGTTCTCCGTATTTTGAACAAGAATGTCATTTTTTTCAAATCATTTTCTTGCTACGGTAGAAAATAATGAATACAATTGATTTGTCCAATAATAGCTTTATAGTATACAATAATTGTAGAAAATTTTATAAACTGGAGGAAAATAATGTTAAGAGGAAAGATATTATTAAGAATCAACAGAAGATTAGCAATGACCTTAATATTTGTTTTATTATTGATATTTACTTTTCTATACTCTATTTCATTTGCCTCTCAAAATGTTAGAGAAGCCATTGTCAAGGTATACACGGTAAGCAATTCACCTGATTATTATAATCCCTGGAGCATGCAAGGTCCAAGATCTAGCTCTGGCTCCGGATGCATAATAGAAGGCAGTTTGATATTGACAAATGCTCATGTAGTCAGCAACCAAACTTTTCTGCAGGTACGTAAATATGGTGATACCCAACGATACAGTGCTCAGGTTGTAGCCGTATCTCATTTAACTGACCTGGCTTTGTTGACGGTAGAGGATTCGAATTTCTTTGAGGGAGAACCCGCTTTGTCGCTGGGTGAATTACCGGAGACTCAGCAGGAAGTTTTGGTTTATGGATTTCCAATGGGTGGAGATATGTTAAGCATCACCAAGGGCGTGATCTCGCGAATTGAACACCAACCTTATGTCCATAGCTCTAATGTTTTTCTGGCAGGGCAAATTGATGCCGCCATTAATCCCGGTAATAGCGGTGGACCGGTATTGGTGGATGATAAAATTGTTGGTGTAGTCATGGCCGGAATTCCCTCTGCTCAAAATATTGGCTACATGGTACCGGTTCCTATTATTCGCCATTTTTTTAAGGACCTGGAAGACGGTATGTATGATGGTTATCCAAGTCTGGGTATAAGTATACAGGATATGGAAAACGAAGGATTACGCGAATATTATCAAATGGAAACAGAAATGAGCGGCATATTGATTAACCAGATTGTTCCGGGTTCTCCCGCTGATGGAAATCTGAAGATTGGTGATGTATTACTCTCCATCGAAGATTATACGATTGGTAATGACGGGACTATTGAGTTTCGTACTAATGAAAGAACGCATCTTAACTATGTTATTCAACAAAAGCAAATTGGCGAGGACATTGAATTGACTTTTTTAAGGGAAGGAGAAAGGGAAGAAGTGAAGTTTAATCTTTCCCGGTCTTTAAAAAAGGACCGCCTAGTACCCATGGAACAATATGAAACCCTGCCTTCTTATTATATTTGTGGTGGTCTGGTTTTTTGCCCTCTTACAAAGGATTTGTTAAATATTTGGGGTTCTCAATGGGCTCAATCTGCGCCAAGAGAATTGGTATGTCAATTATTAAATAATATTCCTGAAAAAGAAGATCAGCAGATTGTAGTTTTGTTAAAGGCTCTGGCTGCAGAAGTCAACCAGGGTTATCAGAATGTAAATACCTGGGTAGTTGATCGAGTGAACGGGGAAAAAATATGGAATATGCATGACCTGGTTGAGAAAATTGAAAATTCTCAGGAACCATATATTATATTTGAAGATCAGTGGAATAAAAAAGTTATACTTGATAAAGAAAAAGTAACAGAAAGTAGTCAGGAAATTTTGGAAACCTATCGTATTCCTCTTGATCGTTCGGAAGATTTGTTAAATTAATAAAAGTATTATTTATAGGAGGGAGTTAATATGATTGATTTATCTGTTGAATATTCAGGCTTAAAGCTTAAGAATCCTATCGTTGTTTCTTCTTCTCCGTTGGAAGAAAATATTGAAACTATTCGGGAATTAGAAAAAAAGAGGGGCTGCAGCAATTGTCTTGCCTTCTTTATTTGAAGAACAGGAGGATTTAGAGAAAAGAAGCCGCTGTGACCATGCTTGCTTCAGCATTGCTTGAAAAGGGAAATAGTCATGTGGAATCACTATTGCAAGATTTAGAAAAATGGCTGGAAGCCAAGAATTATCAGTCAATTCAGCAAATTTATGGTTCTCTGAGTCAGAAATCAATTTCTGAGCCTGCTGTTTTTGAAAGAGCAAATTATTTGAAAGTACTTGATGCTTATCCACGGGAAAATAGATAGATTATTAGATGAATTAAAAACAATAATTTAGCAATTAAAGAATGATTTTCTTCATTATAATTATTTAAAGGATAATAAAATGGTTTGTCTATGACAATTAAGGGCAAGGCTGAATTAAACGAGATAATAAATAAAATAAAATATCAGTTGAAGGCTATAATACATAAGCTAAATATTAAGTATCAATATATTGATAGCGATGATCTTTATCAGGAGGCAATATTGTATTTATGGCAACAGTATAATACTGGAAAATTGAAAAATAAAAATAATAGCTATATTTTACAGGGCTGTTATTATTATTTAAAAAATCATATCAGGAAGTATGTTAAATTTAAAGATAACCAAATAAATTATAATTTCTACTACAATACAGAAAAATCAAATAAAGAAATTGGTGAAGGTAATAAATTGGACTATCCAGAGCCTACTTCTTATGATCTTGACGAATATTTATACTATGATGAATTTAAAAAAGATTTATCTTTAAAAGAAAAAGCCTTGCTAAATTTAAGGTTCAGAGGACTAAGTAGTCGGGAAATTGGCCAAGAATTAGGTATTTCTCATACCATGGTTTCGAAAATGCGCAGGAAAATAATTGATAAATACAAATCTTTGAACCAATAAGAAATAATTTAAGAACAGGTAATATTTTGGTTTCCAAAAAAATGTTTTTTTTACTTGTATAAATGTATGCTTTATCAGTTTATTTAACCATTACCACCTTCTAAGAAGGTGGTAATGGTTAAATAAATGGTTTTACCATAAAAATATTAAGATAAGCTAGATGATAATTATTCACTTGAAGTCCAAAGTTGGAAGTGATATTGCTTAGAAATATTATAGCTAAAGGTTAAACCAAAAATTGAAAGAAAAAGAGCTAAAAAGTTAAACCTCTTTTAGAGGTTCTTAAAACCACCCGCTCTGCGGGTGCGATATTTACATTTCATTATCAATTAAAAATAAGGAGAAATATTTATGCCAGAAGTAACCAAAGAGATGATATTAAAAAAAGTCGAAGAATTGAAAATACGATTTGTACGACTCAAATTTACTGATATTATGGGTATCCCCAAGAATGTAGAAATACCGGTTAGAGATCTAGAAAAAGCATTAGACGGGGGGATTATGTTTGACGGGTCATCAGTACAGGGATTTTGCCGTATTGAAGAATCTGACATGTATCTACAACCCGATTTTAATACTTTTATGGTTAACCCGTGGGAAGAAGAACAGGATGTTGCCCGTATTATTTGTGATATTGTCAACCCTGATAAAACGCCTTTTTCCGGGTGTGCAAGGACTAATTTGAAGCGGGTTCTTGGTGAATTAAAGAAACTGGGATTTACGGCTAATTTTGGGCCTGAAATGGAATTTTATCTTTTTGGAAGAGATGAACAAAGTGTTGCAACTACCAAAACCAATGATCAGGCTAGTTATTTTGATCTTTCTCCGGTAGATTTAGGAGAAGAGATAAGACGAGACATGGTGATAACCTTAGAAAAATTAGGTTTTGAAGTGGAAGCTTCTCATCATGAAGTGGGACCCGGACAACATGAGATAGATTTTAGGTATTCGGATGGAATAACTACAGCAGATCGTATCATGGTGTTAAAACTAACCAGTAAGACAATTGCTATGTGGCATAATTTACATGTAACTTTTATGCCAAAACCGGTTTATGGTATTGCCGGTTCAGGGATGCATACTAATATTTCTTTATTTAAAAACGGAAGCAATGCTTTCTATGACCCCAATAATAAGCATGGTTTAAGTCAGGAAGCACTCTATTTTATTGGTGGCTTAATGAGGCATGCAAAAGGATTGGCAGCAATAACCAATCCCCTAGTCAATTCTTATAAACGTTTGACATCCGGCTATGAGGCACCGGTTTATATTGCCTGGTCACATCGTAATCGGAGTCCTTTGATTAGAGTACCCATAGCAAGGGAAGATGCTACCAGGATTGAATTACGCTGTCCAGACCCATCTTGCAATCCCTATTTGGCCTTTGCCGTGATTCTTTCGGCGGGAATGGATGGGATTCAAAGAAAGATAATGCCCCCCGATCCTGTTGGCGAGAATATCTATGCCATGGATGAAACACAACTTAAAAAATATGGAATTGAAAGTTTGCCCAGTGACCTAAAAGAAGCATTAGAAGAATTCAAGAAGGACAAAGTATTGCACCAAGGTCTAACGGAGCATATCATAAGCAATTATCTTCGGGCAAAATATCAGGAATGGGAATGTTATAGTCTCCAGGTACATCCCTGGGAATTGGAGCAATATCTTTCTGTCTATTAATATAAAAGACCAAACATATTTCTTAATATTTGTAGGATGGGTTAAATTTATTTTTTTAGAAGGTTTTAACCCATCCTTCTTATTATTGCCATCAACTCTTTTATTTTTATTATACTTCAGAAAATCTTTTCATAAATCCAGTAATTATTGCAAATTAACTTTTATTCAATTACCATTAACTTAGTTCACCTTTAATATAGCTCATTGCATTTTTATGAGTCTCTCTGCTATCATGTTTTTAGTTAGAAAAAAGCTGATATTCAATATATAATAAGATATAATAAAAACATGATATTATTTAGAATATTTAGATTAATAAAAAGGTAGATGAGAAAATGAGGATACGGATTAAGTATATTAATGGGAATCGTTTTAGAAGATTTATTATGACTTCTGCACAGCGGATTGGTCAAACTAAAAATCATCTCAATGATATCAACGTATTTCCAGTAGCTGATAGTGATACCGGTACAAATTTAGCCATAACTATGAATAATATTGTCAATGAGGTGCAGGATTATCAGAAAAATTCTTTTGAAGAAATGATTCAGCGCATTGCTAAGGCAGCCCTGATGGGGGCTAGAGGGAACTCCGGCGCTATCCTTGCTCAGTTTTTTCAAGGCCTGGCTGAAGCAACTCGTGGGATGAGTCGCTTAACAACAATTGCCTTTTCCAGGGCTGCAGTAAAAGCAGCAGAGCAGGCTACAATGGCAATAGCTAATCCCCGGGAAGGCACGATCATTACTGTTATGAAAGACTGGGCACATTATACTAACAAGTTAGCTCACAAAACACCGGATTTTGTAGAACTGTTCAAAAAATCCTTAAAGAAAGCTAAAGTATCATTATTGGAGACACCCAATAAATTAGCCATACTAAAAAAGGCAGGAGTAGTTGACGCTGGAGCAGAAGGTTTTGTCAATTTATTGGAAGGCATTGTAGACTTTATTGAATATGGCAAGCTAAGAACATTAAACAGCAATCAAGAACAATATCTTATTCATTCAAGAGAAAAAATTGCTTCCTCTTCCAGAAGAAAAGTCAAGTTTCGTTATTGTACGGAGTGCCTGATAGAAGGAAAAGAATTAGACAAAGAATTGATAAGAAAAAGGCTGGCTGGTTTGGGTGATTCCGAGGTAATTGCAGGTTCCGATGAACAAATAAGGGTCCATATTCATACCAATCAGCCTGATTTCGTGATTTCTCAAGTTGGTTCTATGGGGCAAATAATAGAAACTAAAATAGATGATATGTGGGAACAAACCGGAAGCATTAATAAGAAAGCAAAAAAACGGAGAATTTGCCTGGTAACTGATACTACCTGTGACTTACCGGAGGATTTAATTAAAAAATATCATATTAAATTGGTTCCCATCGCTGTACATGTCGATCAAGAAAGTTTTTTAGACCGGATAAATATTTCTACAAGAGAGGTTATTGGCTACCTGGAAAAGCCTAATCATCATGTTACTACTTCTCAGCCTCCTTATCAGTATTTCGAGGATGTCTATCAGCAAGCCGGGCAGGAAAGTGAAGCAATTATCTCTATTCACATTTCAGGGAAATTAAGCGGTACTTATCAAGCCGCTTGTGTTGCCAGTAAGAAAAGTCAGTATAAAGACAAAATTCAGGTAATAGATGCCAGGACAAGTACAGTTGCCCTGGGATTGCTTATATTGAAAGCTGCAGACCTCATAGATGAGGGATTGGAAATGGATAAGATTATTAAAAAATTAGAGCATCACATAGAAAAAAGTAAATTATTCGTCAGTATTCCAACCTTAAAATACCTGGTCAGAAGTGGGCGATTAGATAAGATCAAAGGGTTAATTGGATCAATGATGCATTTAAAACCGGTAATTAGTCTTAACCGGGAAGGTGCTTTTGAAGAGGCAGCTAAAGTAATTGGTTATCAACGTTTGTTAGATAAAACATTAGAATTGGCCAGTCAGTTTGCCGAAAGTGTGAAAAATCCTTGTTTTGGAATTGCCCATATTCAGGATATTAAATTAGCACAATGGTATCAAAAAGAATTAAAAGCACGTTTTCCCGGAGCAGGAACATATATTGCTGAAGGCTCTCCCGCATTAAGTGTGCATATTGGCAAAGGTGGTACTGCTATTGCTGTCATGGGTGAATAGGTGCAGCATTGTCCCTTACTGTGTTTTATGATTTAATAGAAAATAGATAACAGAAATTATGAAAGAAAGAATTGATTTTCTATATCTATAGATTATTTTTAATAATAGGAGAATAGTTTTGAAAATTGGCATTTATCATTTAGTTTCAGATATCCACGATAAAGACTTTATCGACAAATCGTTAAAACCATTTATTGATTCGATTGAAAATTACCTGGGAGAATCAATGATGAATTTAAGCCCAGCTGAGCTTAAGAAAGAACCTATCCTCCCAGTTATCATGATTAAGTCCGGCGGTGTAGAAGAAAAATTTAAGAGAATTTACCAACAATTTCCCTCTCCTTATTTTATTCTTGCGGGCTGTTTGCACAATGCCTTACCGGCAGCTCTGGAAATAAAAGAATATCTTACAAAAAGAGGTCAACAAGTTGAAATTTTACATGGTTCAGCGGAATTTATTGCTAACCGTTTGAAATTATTAAAAAAAGTTACCGAAACCAAAAAAGCCTGTCGCCGTTTTCGGGTTGGTGTTCTTGGTAAACCCTCTGATTGGCTTATTGCCAGCGGGGCAGATTATAATGCCATCAGAAAGAAACTAGGTATCAGGATTTACGATATTCCTATAGAAGAAATGATTAGACATATTGACCAGGTAAAAGATGAAGATATCCCCTCTGATATAGATATAAATCCGATAGATTTTCAACCAGAGGTGATACGGCAATCGCTGAGAATTTATCAGGGATTAAAAAATTTAACCCGGGAATACAAATTTAATGCCATTACTGTTCGCTGTTTTGATTTATTGGATTTTTACAAGAATACCGGTTGCCTGTCCTTATCTCTGTTAAATAAAGAAGGAATCATAGCCGGATGTGAAGGAGATGTACCTGCTCTTGTTTCCATGATTGTTGCCAATCAGTTAACTGAACAGCCTGTTTTTTTGGCTAATCCGGCCTGTGTTAGTCAGGAAAAAAATGAAATTATTTTTGCTCATTGTACTATACCTTTAAATATGTGTGAAAGTTATCAATGGAAAACTCATTTCGAATCTGGAATGGGAATAGCAATTCGCGGTAAGGTTAAAGAGGGTCCAGTGACCATATTCAAGTTGAATGGAAATGCGGATAGCTTTTTCCTGGCAGAAGGAGAATTGATAAATAATTTAGAATTACCAAGTCTGTGCCGCACTCAACTACAGATAAGTTTTAAAGAGCCGGTTGCTGATTTTTTGGAAAAATCTATTGCCAATCATCATCTTATTTGTAAAGGGTGGCATCGGGAAAAGTTTGAAAAATTTTTTTCCCTTATTTTTTAAAGGAATTTTAGCGGATGATATATCGGATTCGTAATTTTTTATAAGATAGGAAGATATTTTTTAGAATAAAGAGAAGGGGTTGTCTATTTTGAAAATCGGGATTATTTCTGATATTCATGGTAACGCCGAGGCCTTGCAGGCAGTGTTAAAGGAATTAAAAAATGTGGATAAGATTGTCTGCTTGGGTGATATCGTAGGATATGGAGCAGACCCGGTATTTTGTATCGAAAAGATAAGAGAACTGGAAATCCCGTGCCTTAAGGGTAATCATGAAGCCGCAGTTACCGGGGAATTAGATCTAGGCTATTTTAATGAAGATGCGCGATTATCGGCCTTATGGACTAGAAAGCAGTTAAAAGAACATATTCTTGCTTATCTGAGTGGACTAAATAGAAGGATTACAATTTGTCAGGATGTCTTAGGGGTCCACGGTAGTCCTCGACAGCCTTTGTGGGAATATATTCTGGATGAGCAAACCGCCGAAGAAATTTTTAGTTATTTCGATTTTCAAATATATTTTGTCGGACACAGCCATATTGCCGGATATTTTACATTTCATCGCAAGAATAAAGTAGTACAATATGTTAGTGCATCAAGAGGAGCTGAGGTTGTTATTAAGCGAGACCATAGTTATATTATTAATTGTGGTAGTGTGGGACAACCCAGAGACCGGAATTCTCAGGCAAGTTTTGCTATTTTTGATACCGAACAGCTTATTGTCCATATCATAAGGATTGATTATCCGATTGCCAGGGCGCAGGATAAGATTAACAGGGCAAATCTTCCCGGTTTTTTAGCAGAGCGATTGTCTATGGGAATTTAAAATAGCATAGAGGTGATTTTGACTATGAAAGAAGCCATGTATTATAAGGCGTTAAACGATGGTAAAGTTAAATGTGAACTTTGCCCTCATCAATGTGAGATTTTATCCGGAAAACGAGGAATATGCAGGGTAAGAGAAAATCGGGAAGGTATATTATTTAGTCTGAATTACAACCGGTTAATTGCTGCCCATGTGGACCCTATTGAGAAAAAACCCTTATTCCATTTTTATCCCGGTTCTCAATCCTATTCAATTGCGGCAATAGGGTGTAATTTTCATTGTTTGCACTGTCAAAATTGGACTATATCCCAGGTTAAAGGAGATGTGATTAAAGGAGAAAAAGTATCTCCGGAGAGAGTTGTGCAAAATGCTTTAGCTAGTGATTGTCTGTCGATTTCCTATACTTATACCGAACCAACTATTTACTATGAGACGGCTTACGATATTTCCTGTCTTGCCCATGAGAAAAGGCTTAAAAATATTTTTGTTACCAATGGTTACATCAGCTCAGAGGCACTCAACCATATAGCACCATACCTGGATGCTGCCAATGTTGATTTAAAGGCCATGAGTGAAGATTTTTACCATGATATTTGTGGGGCTAGTTTGCAACCTGTACTGGATCGCATTAAACAATATTATGAATTAGGAATCTGGATAGAGGTAACAACATTGATTATTCCGGGATACAATGACAATGCTGATGAATTAAAACAGATAGCTGAGTTTATTGCAGATATTGATAAAGGAATACCCTGGCATGTTACGGCCTTTTACCCTACCTATAAATTAAATGATGCGCCTCCTACCCCTTTATCTACCTTAAAGCTTGCTTATCAAATTGGAAAAGATGAAGGTCTTCAATTTGTATATCAGGGTAATGTTGGGCATGGAGAAAATACTTTTTGCCCCTCTTGTGGTAAACTGCTGGTAAAAAGGGAATATTTTAATATAGGAAATAAAATTGAGAACGATAAGTGTCCTTTTTGCGGAGAAAAAATTAAGGGCATAGGAATGTCTTAGAAGATTAAAATAATTAGATAGTTGTTTAAGTATTATTTAAAAGTATTTAAAGAAAGGCAGAGCATAAATGGAAAATAGCAGTTCATACCTCGTATTCGGTCCGGTTCCTTCCCGTCGATTGGGGAGTAGTTTGGGAATTAACAATATACCCCCCAAGATATGTACCTATTCCTGTGTATATTGCCAGGTGGGCAGGACATTAAAAATGGAAGTAGGGCGATCCCTGTTTTATGATACTAAGGAAGTAGTACAGGCGGTAAGAGAGACAGTTAAAAAACTTCAGGATAAAAATGAAAGTATTGATTATTTATCCTTTGTCCCTGATGGAGAGCCTACTCTTGATTTAGAATTGGGAGAGAAGATAAGGCAGTTAAAGGATTTAGGTATTAAAATTGCTGTGATCTCAAATGCTTCTCTAATCTGGCAAAAGGAAGTAAGGGAAGATTTGAAAGAGGCTGACTGGGTTTCCTTAAAAATTGATGCTCTTACCCCTTCCGTTTGGCGTAAGATTGATCGGCCACACCGTTCCCTTGAACTGGAAAAGATTTTAAAGGGAATAGAAGATTTCTCACAAATCTTTCAGGGAGATCTAAATACTGAGACCATGTTAGTACGGGATATGAATGACCAGGAAAAAGAATTGCATGAAATTGCAAAATTTATTAAAAGACTTGATATCCATCAATCTTATCTTTCCATTCCCACCCGTCCGCCTACGTTAAAGTGGGTAAAGCCTCCTGAAGCAAAAAAAATAACCATGGCTTATCAAATCTTTAAAGAATATTCCTTACCAGTGGAATGCCTGCTTGGATTTGCAGTGCAGCCTTTTGGTTATACCGGGGATATTGAGCGGGATCTGCTTAGTATTACTTCAGTACATCCTATGCGTGAATCAGAGGTTAAGAAGTTTCTAAAAAAATCAGGCGAGGATTGGCAGGTTATAGAACATCTTATTAAGGATGAAAAGTTGATTCAGACAGAATTTGGAGATCAGAAATTTTATGTAAGAAATTTTTCGGCAACAAAGAAGTATTAAGC
This sequence comes from Candidatus Atribacteria bacterium, assembly GCA_018402425.1. Classification (GTDB taxonomy): domain Bacteria; phylum Atribacterota; class Phoenicimicrobiia; order Phoenicimicrobiales; family Stramentimicrobiaceae; genus Oleincola; species Oleincola secundus. The sequence continues at coordinate 31,419 of JAGYIZ010000013.1, forward strand.
CGGCTCATCGCTAGATTATCGAAATAGCAGTCTTGATAATCTTCCGCGTTTTATTTCTACTGCATGATATGGACATAATTCCTGGCAGCAAAAACAACGGATACAACGGGATAAGTCTGCATAAGGTCTTTGTTCAATCATTTCAATGCATTTGGCCGGACAATTCCGTGCACACAACCCACAACCTACACATTTTTCATGAATGAAATTAGGGCTGGGGCGTAAAATATTATAAAAAAATCGATCAATTGCTGCAGGTAGCGGAATAGGTATATGACCGCTTCTGGAAGAAGCAGGCACCTTAAAGGGAATTGGTTTTAGATTATCTCTCTCCATCCCCTGAATATCAAGTTCCTGGAAATCATTTGGTACTAGACCTCTGTCTATTGCCTGCCGCAGTGTGAATACTTGACTGGGGGATAGACCAATATGATGACAGAAAGCCAGATCAAGGGCATGCGGGTTGGTTGAAGCAGCCAATAACCCAACATGTTTTTTATCACCGGATGAAGGACCGGCACCTTCCATAGCCATAACCGCATCCATAATAGTTATTTGTGGTTTAACGTATTCGGCAATATCAACCAACATATTAGAAAAATCCTTTATATCGCTCATTCTAAGATGGTAATCTGCTTTCAGCAAACCAGGCACAGTTCCAAAGAGATTTTTCACTGCACCGGTATAGATTGTAAATCCGTGAGTCTTTAATTTAGCAATAGAGATAACCACATCAACCTCTTTAACGTATTGAGCCAGGGTAATTTGCTTTAAGATTTTACCTTCCGGAAAAGGAAAATCCTGTTGCTGAAAGTTCCAATTTAACTGTGCCCCTGTTTTGTTGGCTACAGCTTCCATCCCTGTTTCCCGATAAATTCCCTTTAACCAATTTTTTGTAAAAGGACCACCTGGACTATCGGCAATAATTACTTTTGCACCGATTGCCTGAATTTGGTTGACAACTGCTTCCACTAAAGACGGATGGGTAGTAACAGCAGCCTCGGGAGCTTTTTTCATTAACAGGTTTACTTTCAACAGGACTTTCTGCCCGGGTTTGATAAAATTATTTAATCCGCCTAATGTATTAAACATATTATAGGTGGATTTTTTTATTTCCTCATTTTGATAACTGTTACAAGGAACAATAATTACCCTTTTTTCCATAACTTATTCTCCAATAGAAAATTTTATTACTTATCATTATTTCATTAACTTTATCACAATATAGCAAATAGTAAATGCTTTTATTTGATATTTATATAAATATACCATATAATTGTTTCTGTTGAAAAACTATATTTAGGAGGAAATTATGAGTAAGACAATATTGATAACCGGAGCAAGCACCGGGATTGGTGCCGGTACAGCTGAATTGTTAGCCGATGGTAATGAAATTATTATTCATTATTACCATTCAGAAGATAAGGCAAAAAAAGTAAAAGAGATAGTAGAAAAAAATAATGGCAAGGGTTTCTTGGTGAAGGCAGATTTGTCAACTGAGAAAGGCTGTCTTGAACTGGTCGAGGCCGTTAAATCAAAGTATGAAAAAATTGATGTATTGTTTAACAATGCAGGCGGTGCAATTAAAAGATACGATATCAGAGAAATTGACTGGAAATTGATTGAAGAGATACTGTCTCTAAATACTTATTCTGCAATGTTTCTGTCATCAAAATTAGTGCCGTTATTAGAGAAAGGTGACAAGCCCTGCATTATTAATATAACATCTGTTGCTATGCGTAATGGTTCACCATCCGTAGCTGTCTATGCAGCATCTAAAGGTGCTCTTGATACATTTACTAGAAGTTTAGCCCGCGCCTTGGCACCTAAGATCAGGGTTAATGCAATAGCCCCTGGTGTTATTGATACTCCTTTCCATGAAAAAGTGACAGCTCCTGAAAAAATGAAAGAGTTTAAGGATAGTATCCCCTTAAATATACTTGGAGAGCCGCGTCATATAGCTGAAGCAGTTCAGTTTCTTATCGAAAATGAATTTATGACTGGTGCAACACTGGATGTTAATGGTGGAGCATTCATGTATTAAGGAATAAAATTAATATTTTTTTCAAATGATTAAAAATCAGTAGGTAATCCCAAAAAGATTACCTACTGAAAAAAATCTTTATCGATATTGCCGCCACTGAGTATTACAGCTATTTTTTGTTTTAAAAAATTATTGTGATTTTCTAAAATTGCGGCAATTCCTACTGCACCTGCCCCTTCAACGATAATTTTTTCCTTTTCCCATAATAAATTGATTGCCTTCTTGATTGATATCTCTTTAACCAGTAAGATTTGGTCAACATATTTTTGGACAAATGAGAATGTAATGGAATTTTCTTCAATACCTCCTGCCAGTCCATCTGCAAGCGTGGGTGAATGAGGGTATTGATCAGGGGATAGTATTTTTCCGGCTTTTTGTGAGTGATACATAGCAGCATCATTTTGGGCTTGAATGCCAATAATTTTAATATTGGGGTTACTTTGCTTAATCGCAATAGCCACTCCGGAAATAAGTCCTCCGCCGCCAATGGGTACCAGTATAGCTTGTAAAGATGGAGATTGTTCTATTAATTCCAATCCAATCGTTCCCTGTCCGGCAATAATGTCAGGGTCATTATAAGGAGAAATGTATAATTTGCCATCTCTTCTGGCTATTTCTCTACCATATGTTTCCGACTGATCCACTGTCTCACCATAAACAAGTAGTTTTGCACCATATTTCTGAATCAAATTCCTTTTCTTTTCAGGAGTTCCTTCCGGGATGATTATTTTTGCTGATAAACCTAATTCTTTGGAAGCCCTGGCAATAGCCTGTCCATGATTTCCGGAGGAAGCAGTAACAATATCTTTCTGCTCTTTGCTTATCTGGTATAATTTGTTCATTGCACCTCTTATCTTGAAGGCATTAGTAATCTGTAAATTCTCTAATTTCAGAAATAGGTGCCCTTGAATCATATCACTGAAATAAACCGATTCACGCAATTCAGTCTTTTTTATAAGACTGGCAATTCTTTTCTGTGCCAGAACAATATCTTGTAATTCCATATACTATAGCTTCCTTCTGTAAATGTGATAATTTATGATAATGTCTACATATAAAAAAATATTAAAAATTTTCTTTGAGATAGGCAGAAAATACTGATAGGCTTTTCTCTAATTTCTGCGTATCTCCTCCAAAACCAATTCTAAGATGATTGGGCATATCAAAACATTCACCAGGGACTACCAGCAGAGATTTTTGGTTAAATAAATCCAGGGCAAGCTGTTGTGAGCTAATAGGGATATTTTTAAGTTTGGGGAAACATAACACACCTGCTTCAGGGAGATAATAATGAAAATATTTTTTATGTTCTTCAAACCACTGTTTTAATGTTTCCCGATTCTTAACTATAATACTATGATTACGTTCAGAGATTCGCTTAAAGTTGTCCAATGCAAATTGTGCCAGATAATCACTTATGGGAGAGTTGCTTATTGAAGTGTAATCTTTATATTTCCAGCATTGTTCAATGATTGATTCAGGACCGGCAATCCAGCCCAGTCGCAATCCCGATAATCCATATGCTTTGGACATACTGCCGACGCTGATTGCTCTTTTGCTTAAGGAACGGGCATAAGGAGGAACAATGCCAGCTTGGAAGATTAATTCATGGTATACCTCATCACAGAGTACATAGAAGTCATGCTCTTCAGCCCATTGTAAGATAGTCTTTAGTTGCTGTTCATTAATTACGGCACCGGTTGGATTGTTGGGAATGTTTAAAACAAGCAACCTGGTTTTGTTATCGATTATTTTGGACAATGTTTCCAGATCCGGCTGGAAATTATCTTCAGCTGACAATTTCCAGAATTCAAGTTGAGCACCACATGCTTCTGCAGTTGAATATAATGCTTGATAGGCGGGCCAGAGTGCGATTACCTTGTCTTCCTTATTAACAAGTACATTCGATAACAGGAAATCGGCCTCAATCGCTCCGGTAGTAACCAGGATGTTTTTCGAAGTAGTTCCAGAACCATACAAATTTGCAATTTTATTTCTTAATGAATCACTTCCTGTAGTGGGATTATAGCCAATTTTCATTTTTGATAGTTTTTTTAATAAATTTTCCTGCGGATTCAATTGATTTAATTCTTCAATAGTAAAAGGCTTGGCATCTGTTTCGGCTAATTCATATTGTGCCCTGGTTTCATAAGTATCTAGCCATCTTTCAACCTGAAAGTCTTTTATTTTCATAAAAAGTCTCCTTGGCAAGAATAAAAATTATATTTATTTCTATAAATTGAATATTTAGAAAATCTCACCCCGGAGTTCTTCAAATACTCCAGAGTGAGATTTTCAAAATATTTCCCAATATTAACTAGTTACAATAATTGGTAAATCAATAAAGTTCAAAGTTAATCTGCCATCATGCATTTGGATAGATTATGAGCAAATGCCTCCAGGTCTTTATCTAACAAATCACCAAATTCAGCATAGCAATCAGAGATTTTATTTAAATCTCCCATAAAGTAAGCATTAACTAAATTATCCCAGATGGGAGACTGTTGAACTTTTGCCAATCCTTCATTGATTACCGGAAGAATTTCTTTTGGATCACCTTTTTGGACATAGAAAACATATTCTTCTTCGGTGTTAATCGTTCCGACAATTTTGATAGGATTATTTTTGACAAAAGCTTCTGCGGCTGGAGTATCAGCAACAAAAACATCAATACGTCCATTCACTAAATCCATGATTCCCAGATCATTTGTTTCATATAATTCTAATTTAATATTTACATCTGCTTGAACCAGGTTTTCTTCCAGCCAGTCAGCTTGGGTTGTTCCTCTCTGTGCACCAACACTCTTCCCTCCGATTAAGGCAGTTGCTATGTTTAATTCTGATTCTTCTGTAACCATTACTCCTTGACTACCTGACCAATAAGTATTGGATGCATCAGCCACTTCCAGACGTTCTTCTGTTAAGGTAGCACCGGCAGCCATCAGGTCAATTCTATCCGATTGAAGTGCAGGAATAAGAGAATCAAAACCAATATCCTGTATTTCTATTTCATAACCCTGAATTTTTGCTATTATTTTCATTAAATCCATATCAAATCCCACAAAATTATTGTTTGCATCAATCCATTCAAAAGGTGGCCAATCTGCCGAAGTTCCTATTATAATTTTTTCAGGTGCAGCTGAAGCAGATAGGATACCCATCGCTATTAATGCTACAATAATAATCAAAATACCAATATTTTTCCCTAATTTATTTATTATCATTTTTTCTTTTCCTCCTTAATAAATATTTTTAAAATAGTTCTTTAGTTATTCTTTTTATTCCTTATTTCAGATTAAACAGTGCTCACCCCCTCCTTTAAAAATTTTAATCTACAGACCGGGAATGCGGAATTTATTTTCCACCATATCCAAAATCTTTGATAAAATTGAAACTAAAACAAGATATATCAATGCCACGATAATGAAAACTTCAAATGTCCTGAAATTACGGGATGCAATCAATCTACCCTGTGACATAATTTCCGGAGCCTGGATCATATAGGCCATAGAAGAATATTTTAATAGATAAATAAGCTCATTAGACCAGGAAGGAATAACCAAACGAAACATTTGTGGCAAGATAATATGTCTAATGGCCTGCATCTGGTTCATTCCAATTGAATAAGCGGCTATTAACTGTTCTTTTTTTACAGATTGAATAGCTCCTCTAAAATATTCAGCCTGATAAGCGGCACTATTGATTCCCAAACCTATCATGGCTGCCATAAAAGGCGATAACATGATGCCGATTGAGGGTAACCCGAAATAGAGAATAAATAATTGGGTAAGCAAAGGAGTCCCCCGGATAATCTCTACAAAAAAAGTGCAGATAGCATAGACCGGTTTGTTGCCATATACTCTTCCCATTGCAACCGGAATACCTATAAAGATACCAATCATAATGGCAATAATCGTTAATTCTATGGTTACAATTGCTCCCTCCAATAATTTTGGCATAATATCCAAGGCGAGCATAAGAAAACTCATTCTGTTTTACCCCCGTAAAGTTCAGTTATTTTATGCAAAAATTCCCTGGTCCTCGGATTTTCCGAGTCATTAAACATTTTATCAGGTTTTCCTTCTTCGACAATTACCCCTTTTTCCATAAAAATAATATCATTGGCAACAGCACGGGCAAATCCCATCTCATGAGACACAACTACCATGGTCATCCCAATTTCCGCCAGTTTGGTCATGACATTCAATACTTCTCCAATTAATTCAGGATCAAGGGCAGATGTCGGCTCATCAAAAAGGATGAGTTTGGGATTCATGGCCAGGGCTCTGGCAATAGAGACACGTTGTTGCTGACCGCCTGATAGCTCAGCGGGGTAAGCATCTATTTTATCTCCCAAACCAACTTCGTTAAGTTTTCCCATGCTTATCTCTGTTGCTTCTTTCATAGGTGTTTTTTTAACCACTAATAAGCCAATTCGAACATTATCCAAAACAGATAGATGAGTAAAAAGATTAAAGTGTTGAAAAACCATACCAATAGAAGAGCGAATAATGTTAATATCAGTATTAGGATTGGTAATTTCAGTATCTTCTAACCAAATATGTCCTTTATCAGGTGGAGTAAGTTGGTTAATACAGGTTAGTAAAGTACTCTTTCCGGTTCCCGATGGTCCAATGATAACAGTAGTTTCTCCCTGCTTAACCTGGAAAGAGATTCCTTTTAATACTTCTAATTTCCCATATTTTTTATAAACATTCTCAGCTCTCAGAATAACATTTGGCATTCTAAATCCTTTCTAAAACTGATTGATCTTTTTTTGTTTTGATTTCATATCCGGGAATCTTATATTTTTCTTCTAAAATCTTTAAAGTTTGATTTCCAACAAATACCAATATAAAATAAATTAAAGCACAAACGGTATAAATCAACAGAGCATTTCCAAAAGTTCGGGCAACGATATAACGCCCCTGCCTCAGTAGCTCTGTAACCCCCACTGCATATGCTAAGGAACTGTCTTTTAGAACAACTGCATATTCATTAGCCCAGGAAGGTATAGATAGTCTCAATGCCTGGGGTAGAATAATATATCTTATTGATTGAAATGTATTCATTCCGATGGAACGAGCTGCCTTCATTTGGCCTTTACCTATTGATTGAATGGCTCCTCTGAATATTTGAGATTGATAGGCAGCCGAACGTAATCCCATTGCCAGGATTGCAGCCATAAAAGCACTAATTTCAACATGAAAAAAAGAAGAACCAAAGTAGAATAAAAATAGCAATACAAGGGCAGGAACAGCCCTAAAAAATCGTTCAAAGGGTCGAATAATCAATAATTTTAGAAAATTGGAACCGTAAACACGCCCCAGGGCCAATAGAATTCCCAGAATAAAGCCTAAAGCCAGAAAGTATATCGTTAAAGTAATAGTAACCAGTGTACCTGATAACAAGGATGGCAATCCTTGCCAGATTAAGTTTAATTGATCCATTTATAGATAGACTCCTGTTTATAGTTATAACTATATTTTATAACAATTAAGCAAAAATAAAAAATCCCGCAACCTCTTTTTAAAATATATAAAAAGAGGGGCGAGATAAATTTCCCGTGGTACCACCCTGATTGGAAAAATGAAAGACTATTCATCTTTCCCGCTTGTTGGTTTTTAAAAGGTAACTAACCTATTCAAAAAACTATATTGAGTTTCTCTTTTGGGTAAAAGACAGTCAAGGTAATTTCAGCCTGGATACCTTTCTCTGAATGACTGACTATACTTACTTTCCTCTTAGTTTAGTTATTTAATTGATATAATATTAAAGGCTGACAAATTTTTTGTCAAGCAATTTACCAATAGGATATGTTAAAATAAAATAGGATTCTATCGAGAATGATATTTTTTCGAATATTCATAATTAATAATTTAGTAATAGTTGTTGCTAAATTAGTTATATCTTTTGTTGATTGAAAATATATTAGATAGAAGAGAATTTTTTATTACGAAGAAGGAGTAAAAAATGAAAAAGCCAATACAAAGAGTTGCAGCAATCCATGACTTATCCGGATTTGGCCGGGTTTCCCTGGCAGTAGTCATTCCAATCCTCTCCACCCTGGGCATCCAGGTGTGTTCATTGCCTACAGCAGTACTTTCCACACATACCGGCGGTTTTAAAAATTTTAAATTCATTGACCTGACCGAGCATATGAGAGAATATATCGCTCATTGGAAGGAGATTGGCATTGATTTTGATTGTATTTATAGCGGGTTTTTGGGGTCAGCAAAACAGATAGAAATTATTTCTGATTTTATCGATGATTTTGCCAAAGAGGATACCCTGGTAGTGGTTGATCCTGTTATGGGCGATGGTGGAAAATTATATCCCTCTATGAACCAAAACATGGTTAGTGAAATGCGTAAATATATTAAAAAAGCTGATTTGATAACACCAAACTATACAGAAGTACTTTTTTTGCTGGATGAACCAATAAATCAAGAAGTAAATGATGATCTTATAAAATCATATATAAAACATTTGGTGGATATGGGACCAAAAACAGTCATTATCACCAGTGTTCCAACAAAGGATACCAAGAGCATCACCAGTGTCATTGCTTATAACCGTGATGATGGTCGATTTTGGAAGGTTAAATGTGACTACATCCCTGTTTATTTTCCCGGCACCGGAGATGTGTTTACCAGTGTTATTGTCGGCAGTCTGTTACAGGGAGATAGCCTGCCCATTGCCCTGGACCGTGCTGTCCAGTTTATTACTGCTGCTATTCGGGCAAGTTACGGTCACAAATATCCTCAGAGAAATGGTATTATGCTGGAACGAGTATTGGGAAATCTGACTTTACCGGTTATGATAAGCAGTTATGAATTGCTTTGATTATTGATAGATGGTAAAAATTGCTAATGGATATATTTCCACTTTGTGGCAATCTCTGAAGATAACCGTTGGTTTTTTTTATCCCATATTGCATCATAAATAAGTAGTTTTTCATTCTTTTTGAAGGGAAAGGTTTTCTGTTTTATCATTACTTCTCCAGGATACTTTATTTCATGATGATAGAGAACCTGAAGCTGGTTTAATTTATATTGAAGCTTTATTTCCTCGGGTTTTACATTAAGGATCCAGTCGATATATTTAGAGTTATGAACATGATCCAAAATGTCAATATCATTTTTTTGAATGATAAAATTATTTGTTGTATTTTTGCTGGCAGTTTTTTTTAAAATGGCAGAATCTAAAATTGATTGTTCACATGCCTTTTCCGGCTTAATTATTTCTTGCTTCGAAAATACTGGAAATATTTTTGCCGGTTTTTTCTTGTTGATATTATAAAAAATCCACTGGGATGATGCCTTTGCAATAATATGATTATGCTTATTTTTGATTATAAATTCCCGGTAGGCAAAACATCTTTTGGTCTGCGAAATCCAGGTATCGATATTAATCTGCTCTCTTAATAAGGGTAGTTCATTGATTTCAATATTCCAGTAGAGCAATATCCAGGAATACCCTTGTTCAAATAAAGACTTTAATGGGTAACCAAATGATTTGGAATGATTGCCTGCAGTCTCATTAAGGTAATCAATTAGCCTAACCAGACCTAACCGCTGATTATGCTGAATATCCTGGGGATGTATTTCATATTTTTCCTGGAAAATTTGCTTCATTTTGTAACATACTGATTTCTATTGGAATATCGCTTATTATAATACAAAAAAATGGTATGGAAAGCAAAAGGTTAAAAATCTGCAATCATTTTCTTTAACTCAGGCATCTTTTTTGTTGCCTCATCTTCTCCCACTTGTATAATTTGAACCCTTTCTTTTTCTCCCATTAGAAATGAAACTTCACCTATATAACTTGGTTCAAGAATAATATCAGCACCTTCTAAAGAAAGCCTGGTTAAATCTTCTATCATTATCTCTATACTTCGGTCAGCAATAGAAATGATATTATAAGGCTCTTTTTTTTCTTCCTTAACACCCTGCAGGGTTACGGCAATGACTATATCGGCACCCATTTCGCGAACCACATCAACCGGGACTGGATCTTTCAGCCCTCCGTCAACTAATATCTTGTCTTCAAATTCAAATGGAGAGAATATTCCGGGGATCGAAATAGAAGCAGCTACCCCATTAGACACTTTCCCATTCTCCATAATAATTTTTTCTCCGGTGATTAAATCTGTCGCTACTGCTTTAAAAGGTATTTTCAAATCGTATTCAAAATGTGCCCAGTTGGAGATACGGTCAAATTCATCCCTTATACCAATTGTAGAAATAAGACCTCTGGGCAAACGTGGGCTTGCTATTAATTTCGGGATATTAATTGAAAAGCCTAAGACGTTCCTATCTTTTGTTTCTTTCAATTCAAAGGAAATACTTTTAAAGGTAACGTATCCCATGAAATCTTGTTCTAAAACAATTTTTTCAATCTCATCTATATCAAAACCCAGGGCATACAAGGCACCAATCAAGCTTCCCACACTGGTCCCGGCAATAAAATCTATTTCAATTTCTTCTTTTTCCAGGATTTTTAATACCCCAACATGCGCATAACCCCTTGCTCCTCCGGAACCCAAAGCCAGTCCGATTTTAGGTTTGGCATCAGCAATTGCTATCCCGGAAAAAAGTGAAACACATATTATTATTATGATAAATTTATAAATAGAATTATTCTTATTCTTCATGTTCTTCATGCTAACATTATAGAGGATTGCTCATACCCGTGCAAGTTATAAAATAGTATCGAGTGTATAGTATCGTGTATGTAGTGAAAGAAAAATAAAAAACGAGAACCGAGTAAAATCTTGTTAATTAATTAGTTTCTTAGTTTATTGGTTAATTAGTTCAAATAAACACAAGCTTGCGTGTTTCCCTCCGTTGTTGTGTAGATACCCCTTTCGCTCTGTTGTTGCGAGGATTTTCCCCTTTTTTGTCATTGCGAATCTTGCTTTGCAAGATGAAGCAATCTCATTCAATTATACTAAAAGATTTTATTGATAGATTTTTAAATTTGTCTTGGACTCGATACCCGATACTCGCGACTCGATACTATTTTCCGGAGGAAAGACACATTATTAATTATTATTATAAAATTATCCTTCTTTATACTTCCTCTCCCTCTGGAGAATAATCGAAAATTTCTCCCCTAGGAGGGAGAGGGTCAGGTGAGGGGGAGAAAACAATAGAGTAGTATCAGTTATAAAATAAAATTTTATTTATTTTTTATTATATGTAGTAAAAGAAAATTAAAAAATAGAAACCGAAATCCAGATTAAAATTTATGATGACAAAGTATGGATATGGAATCCCGGGAAATTACCATCTGAATTAAAAAAATTGATGACCCTGAAAAAGACCACTCATCTTATCCTCTAGAAACTTTGATAGATAATGTATTTTATCTTCCGGTTATTAGAAAGATGGGGTTCAGGTACTAAAGAATAGTTGATCTATGCAAAGAACAGGGTTTGCCAGAACCTGAATATAAAGAAGAACAGGGCGGATTCAGTGTCTGGTTTTTTAAGGATATTTATACAGAAGAAATTCTACAAAGAATGGGATTAAATGAAAGACAAATTAAGGCTGTCCTATATGTAAAGAAAAAAGGAAAGATTACTAATAGGGAGTATCAGCAAATATGCTCAGTTAAAAAAGACAAACAACAGATGACTTAAAACAACTCGAAAATATGAAAATATTTGAACGTATTAAACAACAGGTAAGGGAACTACTATGTTTAAAAGGGGCACCAAAGGGGCATAAGCTCCAAAGTTAATGAATAATAAAATGGAGAAATTCTATTGATAACGATTTTTTTACAGGATATTTTAGATGATATAAGCTCAACACATTTACCATATACCTGGAATTCTTTTGATCCAAAGATATTATCAAACAAAATTGAGCTCTGGGATTTTCAGAGCAAAAAAGCCATAGTAAATGCTTTAAAAGTGTTATGGAAATATTATGAGGGATTTTTATGATTTTCAAACTAGAAGAAAGTAGAAATTAATTTAGAAAGAAAAAGAAAATTATATCAATGGTATAAAGATAACGGATTAAATGAAAAGTTGGATATCAAATTAGACAGGCGAAGTAGAAAACTTAATGAACTGCTTCCTGATTTTTTAAACAAGAAGATGGAAAAATATCTTACCTGGAATTATATAAATCGGATGTGTTTTTGGATGGCAACAGGAAGTAAGAAAACAATAGTACTTATTAAACTCATTCAAATTTTAAAGATTCTATGGAGAGAAAAGAAATCCCTGAGTATGATATTTTGTTCCTAACTCATAGAGATGATTTGTTAGAACAATTTAAAAAGATGGTTGATGAAGTTAATTTAGCAAATGTAAACAAAATTGATTTAAGGGAACTGAAAGAATACCCTGAAGTGAAAAGACAAAGACTATTAACTGGAGCACCTGTTTTTTATTATCGCTCTGATAATATCAATGATGAGCAGAAAGAAAGAATTATTGATTTTCATAATTATGATAATAGTGGCAAGTGGTTTGTCTTTTTGGATGAGGCGCATAAAGGGGATAAAGAAGATTCCAAGCGACAACATATTTATTCAATTTTAGCCAGGAATGGTTTCCTGTTTAATTTTTCTGCTACCTTTATTGATCAAAGAGATATTATTACTTCTGCTTTTGAATTTAATTTAGCTTCTTTTATCCAGGCTGGTTATGGTAAGCATATAAGTGTTTTACAACAGGAAATAAGGGCATTCAGAAAGGATGAAGATTATAGTGATGAAGAAAAACAAAAGATTGTTTTAAAATCTCTGATTGTGCTTACTTACCTGAAGAAATATTATGAGAAAATTAAAAATATCAATATCGAAGAGCATCTTTACCACAATCCCTTGCTTCTAACATTGGTCAATTCTATTAATACTGTAGAAGCAGACTTGAAAATCTTTTTTAGAGAACTGGAAAGGATTGGAAAAGGAGACATCGAAGCTGATACATTTAACCAAAGTATAGAGGAGCTCTGGGAAGAACTAAAGAAGGAGCCTGAGTTTGTTTTTGAAGATAATAAAGGAATAAAAATTGATGAAAAATGTTTTAAGAATATAGCCATTGAAGATGTTATTAAATATATTTTTAATTCTGATAGTCCTGGTAAAATAGAAGTTTCTTTTAGGCCATCAGATAAAAAACAGGTTGCTTTTAAATTAGCCACTTCTGATAGACATTTTGCTCTCAGTAAAACAGGAGATATGCCCAGTTGGTTAAGGGAAGAATTAGATAGATTTAATGTTAACCATCAATTTGAGGAAGAGGGATTTTTTGAAAGGATAAACAAGGACGATTCACCCATTAATATTTTAATGGGTTCCCGTGCTTTTTATGAAGGTTGGGATTCAAATAGGCCTAATGTGATTAATTTTATAAATATTGGGACTGGTATAGTTGCAAAAAAATTTATACTCCAATCAGTAGGGAGAGGTATAAGGATTGAACCGGTTGCTAATAAAAGGAGAAGATTAAAAGAATTATACAACGATAAAGATATAGATATTAAACTATTTAAGGAACTCAAAGATGTTGTAACTCCACTAGAAACACTATTTATTTTTGGAACAAATAGAAGCGCATTGCTAACAGTGATAAATGAACTTAAGCAGGAAAGTAAAGAAAAAGGAGAGCAACTTTCATTTTTTGTTAATAAATCAATAGAAAAGCAAAATCTTTTGATTCCAACTTATAAACCAGCAGACCAATCTATTATGAAAACTAGTAAACAAGCTAAATTTGAGGTTTGCGGAAGTGATATCAAGTTTTTGCAAAACTATGTTGACTATATTGATGATGATAAAATTTTCCTTATGAATTATAATACAACTCCTGAGAAAATAAAGGTTTTACGAAATACCTTTTGATGATGTGGAAAAGTATTATAAAAGAGGTGAAGAGGCAAAAGATTTAAAAATATTGATATTTTTGTTCAAAGAATATTTGATTATTTTGATGTTATACCAGAAGAATTAAAAGAATTTAAACATTTGGATGACGAGATAAAACATTTTAAGAATATCAAAGTGCATTTAGAAGATTTAAAGGAATTACAGCAGAAAATTAATAAGGTCAAAGATTATCCTGAAAGACAGAAAAAGATAAAGGAAGCATTGGCTAAATTAAACGGAGATACACGTCAAATGTTTGAAAATATGCTAATGAAAGAAGCTACAGAGACCTATGAGCATAAGCATAAGAAAATCAAACTAAAATATATTGCTAATCACTATTATGTTCCGTTAATACTAAGCGATGAAGAGAAAATTGATTATATGACCCACATCATAAAAACCCCCAGTGAAGTGAAATTTATCAATGATTTGGAAACTTATCTGAATAAGGATGATAACTATTTTAAAAAGTTTAATTGGTGGGCTTTTTGTAAAATAGACGAGAGTTTAGATGAGATAAATATCCCTTATTATAATCCTGATGGTAACAAGATAAGTAAATTTAAACCTGATTTTATTTTTTGGTTCAAAAAAGATAATAATTATTCTATTGTTTTTATTGACCCAAAAGGTATTAAGCATTCTGATTATATGTATAAAATTGATGGCTGTAAAATGATTTTTGAAGAAAATAAGGGTAAAATTAAGGAATTTAAGTATCAAGATTTTACCTGTAAGGTATACACATTTTTACGAACAGATGATGTTAACAGGGTTTCAGAAGGTGGCTATAAAGAATATTGGTTTGATAGTATTGGAAAGGTATTAGAAAGAATACTGTAAAAAATCTTGAAATTATAGAAATCAGAGAAAAAATATATGAGTCCAGAAAAAATTTATAATATATGTAAATACGGTTTACTTATATCTGGAATTTTGACAACAATTTTTTTGTTTGGTCTTAGGCATTATGGAAATGTAGTATCTGGGTTGAAAAGTTATCAACAAAATAAAGAACTGAAAGAAGAAATAGTGAAAGAAATTAAAAATGCTTTTATTAAAGGATCGCCAGAACTTGTTAATAAAATCGCGGAAAATCAAGAATGGAATTTTGAACAAGGAACTTTTGAATATATTTTAAGAGAAGATATCCTATTTAAAAATAAGAGAATAAGTCTGACTGTAAGTTCTATAGATAAATCAAAAATACTTAAAATTTACAAAGATGAACATGATTTCATCAAAGTTATTTATCAAGCTCCCGAAATAGGAAGTATTACTAGGGGGACCCAGATTAAAGAAGATGATATAGGCAATTTAGCTGGTAAAAAGGGAGTGTATATAGCGTTTACTTGGAATTTAAATGAACAAAAAACAATTTTGTATATTAATGCAGAAGAAAGAGATGATTTGTATAATCCTTCTTCTAATAAGAATAAATAAAAGAGAATAAAGACGTATATAATTAAAAGATTTCACCCCAGTTACCTTGATAATAGAATAATCTGATCAATCAGGATAGTCAAATAACTTTCTTTATGCCAGAATAAGAATATATGGCCAGAGGAACATTTGTGGCTTATAGGGTTTGTCCAGGACAAATACTTTGTCTGAGGTGACTCGGCCTGAACTGCTATTGACATAGGTTTCATTCTATTATATAATTTCAGCAAACGCTGAAACAATATATATGAGTGAAACAATGATTTCAGAAAAAGAAATAATTAACAAACTAAAACCAATTGTACAAAATTTATTTGAATCTACAGGCTTAATAAGAGTAAACAATATAAGTTTAGATGTTAGCAATATATTACCTGATAAAGAGATTCAAGCTGATATGGTTGCATTGGTAAAAATTCCCAAAAGTAAAGTTAATTATACTATTATCTTTGAAGTAAAGGCTGCTGGTCAGCCACGTTATGCCAGAATGGCGGTAAACCAAATTAAAAGTCTTATCAATAATAGAAAAAATTGTTACGGGGTATTTGCTGCTACTTTTATTTCTGAAGAGTCAAAACAAATTTGTCGAGAAAACAATATCGGTTTCATAGATATGGCAGGGAACTGCTTGTTTAAATTTGACAATATATATATAAGCATTGAAGGACGTCTAAACCCTTATCCAAACACCAGGCCATTAAAGACTATTTTCTCTGATAAATCTACTCGCGCATTAAGGGTGCTTTTGTGTAATCCTAAAAAAGAATGGTATGTTCAGGAACTGGCAAAAGAGTCAAATATAAGCATCGGACAGACTTCTAATATTAAAAGAAAACTATTGGAATTAGAGTTTATTGAAGAAGTGAAATATGAGAAAAGGCCTAAGATAAAGCTATCAAATCCTGAATCATTATTAATAGAGTGGTCAAAAAATTACAGTTATCAAAAAAATAAGGTAAAAAATTTTTATTCATTAGACAATGTAGAGATATTAGAGAAAAAATTAGCTGAATATTTTAAGAAAAAAAATATAACCTATGGCTTTACTCTTACTTCAGGGGCATCAAGAATTGCTCCATTTTTAAGATATAAAAGAATTTTCACTTATGTAAAAAATGAAATCGAAAGCATAGCAAAAGATCTAAATTTAAAGGAAGTATCTACCGGGGCCAATGTTTCTTTATTAGAGCCTTATGATGAGGGCGTATTTTATAAGTTGCAGGATATTAATGATACCAGGATTGTATCTGATGTACAGCTATATCTTGATCTACAAAGCTATAAGGAGCGAGGAGAAGAAGCGGCAAGATTGCTTCTTGATCAGAAATTGAGGAAACAGTGGTAACAAAGTATGATTATGGTAAAAGTGAAGTAAACGCCTGTTTATCAGTACTTGTAGAATTAATGACAATTTTAGGAGAATACCGTGATTCTATAGTATTGGTAGGTGGGTGGATTCCATATTTTCTTTTAGAAAATAGCAGGAACGAACATGTGGGAAGCCTTGATATTGATATTGCACTTGATTTTCAAAAAATTTCTAATAGTAGCTATAGAACAATTTTACAAATGTTGAAAAACAAAGGGTATCAAAAAGGAGATCAGCAACCATTTATTTATTATAGGACAATCAAAAATGAAGAAGGCAGAGATGTAACAATAGAGATTGATTTATTAGCTGGAGAGTATGGTGGAACCAGTAAAAATCATCGTACTCAATTAATTCAAGATGTGCGAGCAAGAAAAGTTAGAGGATGTGATCTTGTTTTTGAACAATATCGTTCTTTACAAATTTCAGCAACAATGCCTGATGGCTCTATAAATGAGGTAACTGTTAAGATTGCTGATATCATCCCATTTTTGGTAATGAAAGGAATGTCTATTTGGGAGCGCTATAAGGAGAAGGATGCTTATGACATTTACTTCACTATTTTAAATTATCCCGGAGGAATTCAAGAGTTAGTGAAAATATTTAAACCTGTTAGAACTGATAAACTTGTAAAAGAAGGACTTGGCAAAATTAAAGCAAAGTTCAAAGATGTGAATTCTATAGGTCCTGCATGGATAACTATTTTCCAGGACACTGGTGACGTTGAAGAAAAGGAATTAATCAAAAGAGATGCTTACGAAAGAATAAAAACTTTTATTGATAAGTTGGGTATAGAAGAATACAAATAAGACAAAAGGAAAGTCAAAGGGATCCACAATTAAAAAATAATACCCCAAGTATCTTGATAATAGCATAATCTGATCAATCAGGATAGTTCTAAATCTATCAAATATAAAAAAGCAAAGTAATGAAAATATTGGAAATAAGAATGAAGGGAGCAAAGGTTGTATATTGCTTATTATGATGAAGCAGGAGACGACGGATATCCAAAATATTCTTCACCATTGTTTGTTTTGTCTGCTGTTTATTTGCATTACTCAAATTGGAAAGATATTTTTGAAAATATTCGGAATTTTAGAAAACAATTAAAAAGAGATTACAATATTCCTGTGAAAATAGAATTTCACACCAGACATTTTGCTCTAAACAAGAATCCTTACAGGTCACTACAGATAAGCGATGATGATAGGCTGTCAATATTGAAACTTTTTTGTGAATTAATTTCTAATTTAGATATGCGAATAATAAATATAGTTATAAACAAGAAAAATGTAGTAACGAAAGATTATAATGTACTTGATAATGTTCTAAAATATTCTATTCAGAGGATAGAAAACGATTTAATAAAATCTTCAAAAAAATTTATGATAATTACAGATCAGGGCAGGATTGGAAAGATGAGGATGACTGCTAGAAAAATTCAAAAAATAAATTTTATCCCATCTAAATTTAATACAAAGCCATATAGGAAAGAGATTCAATCTTTAATTGAAGATCCATTACAAAAAGATTCAAGAGAATCTTATTTTATTCAGATTGCTGACCTGATTTCCTTTATTATATATAATTATTCTATATATAAGCTAGGTATTAATGAATTTTCTAATAGAATGCCAAAAAATTTGAATGAAATAACTTTTATTGAACTAATGGAAAGACTAAAAGGAAGTTTAAATTTAAATGCTACTAAATCTGATAAATATGGTGTAGTTTATTATCCAAAATAAAACACCACCTACGACGCATTCGCGCTTTCAGTGGTTCAATATCATAATATAATATTTATTTAAAAAAGTCAAATAAACTTAATATGAAACAATGTGAAATCAATGGGGTCTATAATTGAAAAATAATACCCCAGCTAATTTGAAAATTGAATAATCTGATAAATTAGGATAGTCAAATAACTTTCTTTATGCCAGAATAAGAACATATGGCCGAAGGAACATTTGTGGCTTATAGGGTTTGTCCAAAGACAATTACCTTGTTCGGGTGACTCGGCCTGAACTGCCGGATGTTCCTCGGCCTCTCCTTAGTCTAATGGGAAGATGCCTTTTAAGTGGCTATTATAGACAGGATAGGATTAAAGGTAAGGCCACAAAATAGGAAGAAGGGGAAAAATGAAGAAAAAGAAACAAATTGCCAAACAAAACGAATTTACCGAATTTTTACTTTATAAATCTCCCAATGGCAAGGTTAAGGTAGAGATATTTTTGCATAACGAAACTGTCTGGCTTACCCAAAAAAGAATGGCTGAACTTTTTGATGTAGGGGTTCCTGCTATTAACAAACACCTAACAAATATTTTCAAAAGTGGTGAGTTACAAGAAAAATCAGTTATTTCCAAAATGGAAATAACTGCCAGTGATGGAAAAACCTATAAGACAAAGTTTTATAATCTGGATGCCATTATCTCAGTTGGATATCGAGTCAATTCAAAACAGGCAATCCATTTCCGTATTTGGGCAACTCAGGTATTAAAGGAATATATAATTAAGGGTTTTTCCATGGATGATGAAAGATTAAAAAATCCTGAAAGAATCTTTGGGCAAGATTATTTTGAAGAGTTATTAGCACGCATTCGGGATATTCGCAGTAGTGAGCGAAGATTCTATCAAAAAATTACTGATATATATGCCCAGTGCAGTGCTGACTATGACCCAAATGAAAATATTACTAAAGAATTTTTTGCAACAGTTCAGAACAAGCTTCACTTTGCCATATCCGGTCAAACAGTAGCAGAAATTATTCATCAAAGGATTGATAGTAAGAAGAAAAATATGGGTTTGACAAACTGGAAAAATGCTCCTGATGGTCCTATCAGAAAATATGATGTTAGTATTGCCAAGAATTATCTCAATGAGAGAGAATTGGACCATTTGAACCGAATTGTAACTATGTATCTTGATTATGCAGAGATGCAGGCAGAAAAACATAAAGTTATGCATATGAAAGATTGGGTAGAAAAATTAGACGCTTTTTTGAAATTTAACGAAAGAGATATTTTGCAAAATAGTGGGAAAATAAGTCATGAAATAGCTGTTGTATTAGCAGAAAGCGAATAGGAGAAATACAGAATTATTCAGGATAAAGAATATATTTCTGATTTCGATAAAGAGGTAAAGAAATTATTAGATTCCAAAAAGAAGGAAGAATGAATTAATCTTTATGTATTATAACGAAGATACTTTAGTGCAGGAAACAACTTTTGATTACTTGAAGAATCAACTCGGTTGGGAGATGGTATACATTGATATTAATACAGGTTGATACAGGGGACGGTTGTTCATGCTCAGTAATTAAGTAACTTATTTGATTAGGCAATTCGAGAGATTG
>JAGYIZ010000130.1 GCA_018402425.1 Candidatus Atribacteria bacterium
TAGCAAGAAACTAAGTTAGGAACAAAGAGTTTATTATCCGCAATTGCTGAAAGTGGTGCTTTTTCTGCTCTCGGAGGAGGAGATACTATTACTGCTTTAAATAAATATGGTCTTTCAGATAACATTTCCTATATTAGTACTGGCGGCGGTGCATTGGTGTGATTCTTAAGCGGAGAGGAATTACCGGTAATAAAAGCTTTGAAAAAATCGGCAAAATCGTTTAACATTAAAGAGTCTTATCTTTAGTTTATATAATAAAGGAGATAAAAGATGAATATAAATGAAGAGGCCTTAAAATTACATCTGGAGAACAAGGGTAAAATAGAAGTAGTCAGTAAGACCAAAATAAAGGATATGCATGACCTTGCTGTAGTATATACCCCGGGGGTAGCAGAACCATGTCGAAAAATTCATGAGGATACTGCTCGAGTCTATGATTACACCACCAAAGGAAATATGGTGGCAGTAGTCACTGATGGCACTGCTGTTTTAGGATTAGGGGATATTGGTCCGGAAGCTGCTCTTCCGGTTATGGAAGGGAAAGCAGTGCTCTTTAAATATTTTGCCGGTATTGATGCCTTCCCCATCTGTATCAACAGCAAGGACCCGGAGGAGATAATCAGGACAGTCCAGCTTATAGCCCCTTCATTTGGTGGTATTAATCTAGAAGATATAAGTGCACCCAGGTGCTTTGAGATTGAGCAGAGACTTAAAGAATCTTTGGATATACCTGTTTTTCATGATGACCAACATGGCACTGCGGTAGTTACTCTGGCCGGTCTTATTAATGCATTAAAGGTAGTTAATAAAAAGATGGAAGAGATTAAAATTGTCTTTAATGGAGCTGGAGCTGCTGCTATAGCTATAGCAAAATTTCTTATCTCTGCAGGTGCTAAAAATATTATTATTTGTGATTCTAAGGGAATTATTTATGAAGGGCGTAAAGAGAATATGAATTCAGCCAAGGAAGAGATGGCTAAGCTTACCAACCAGAATCATATCAAAGGTTCTTTATCAGATGCTATTATTGATGCTGATGTATTTATTGGTGTTTCCGCCGCAGGAGCATTAACTGTAGAGATGGCTAAAAAGATGGCCTCTGATGCAATTGTATTTGCAATGGCTAATCCTGTACCTGAGATTATGCCTGATGAAGCAAAAGAAGCAGGAGTTCGTATTATGGCTACCGGGCGTTCCGATTTCCCTAAC
>JAGYIZ010000131.1 GCA_018402425.1 Candidatus Atribacteria bacterium
CCAGGAAACTATCCTTTCATCAAGATGCTTTTTACCCCATGGAACCAGCGTATTATCAAGGTCTACAATAATACCCTTAATCTTTTTATCTTTCTGTAATTTGTCTACATCAATCGCATAGACATTTTCCAGATATATATCCGGAATTAGCTTCAAACACATTTTTGAATTCTCCTAGTATAAATAAGTTTTCAGTTATTGGTTTTCAGTTTACAGTTAAATATCGCGGGTATAAATGTATGAGATTGCTTTGTCGCTTTGCTCCGCGCAATGACGAAATAGTATCGGGTATCGAGTTCAGAATACAGTAATAAGTAATTAGTAATGAAAAAAATTTCAACAATTAGAGTCGTATTACGTCGTGCGTATTGCGTATTGAGTTTGAATAAAGTCAAAAAAAATCTCTGACAAAAACATATTATTTTTAACAAATATTGATTTTGAATATGATATCATGGTATGTTAAAATTTCAATGAAAATGATGTTAAAATATAATTAAAATTCCTTGGAGGGAATATGAATAATTCTTATACAGCTATAACTAAAAAAGTGGAACAATGGTGGATTGGCTGGATCGTGGAAATACCCGGGATAAATTGTCAAGAAAGAACGCAAAAAAAATTATTAGAAAGTCTTAGAAGTGCTTTACAAGAAGCATTAGAATTAAATAGACAAGAAGCTTTGATAGAAGCTGGAAATGACTACAAAGAAGAAAAAATTGCTTTATGAAGAGAAAGGAACTAATTGAACAAAAGATCTTCAGTACCAAGACACAAAGAAATTGTTGATTTTTTAGCCATAAAAATATGCAAAGATCTGGGCGTTCCCAAGATAGATTAGCAAAATAACCAAGGATATACTGGCTTAAATTATATCTATCCCCACGACGAAATGCCGATTACTCTTAATTATTCCTAATTAATATATCAACGAGATAGGTTATACAATATAATATTCGGAATACTCCATGATTTCAATTATCCTCCTCAGTATTTTACTCCATACTCAATACAAGATACTACCGGCTAATTTGTCATTGCGAACACTGCGTTAGCAGTGTGTGGCAATCTCATCCATTTATTCCCACAGTATTAACGATATACGTTATACGTTTAACTGAACATTTATCGCCCTCACATAAAAGCAATTGCATAATATCCT
>JAGYIZ010000132.1 GCA_018402425.1 Candidatus Atribacteria bacterium
ATGATTTTCTGAATAAACTCAGGTAATACAGTTGTATTATAAACCTTATCACTATTTAAATTTTTGATTATTCCTTTATCCGAATCTATTTCCAACATATCTCCTTTAGAACATTCATCTACAAGTTCAGTAGATTCAAAGATAGGCAGACCAATATTCACAGCATTCCTATAAAATATTCTGGCAAAGGATTTTGCAATAACGCAAGAAACACCTGCTTCTTTTAAGGCGATTGGTGCATGCTCCCTTGAACTACCACATCCAAAATTGTTACCGGCTACAACAATATCTCCCGGATTCATTTCTTTGATGAAACTAGCATCATAGTTTTCCATGCAATGCATAGCTAATTCTTTGGGATCAGATGTATTTAGATAACGTGCCGGAATAATGACATCCGTATCGATATTATCTCCAAATTTCCAAACCTTTCCTTTTATTATCATATCTTTATTTCACCTCCTCAGGACTAGCAATTCTACCTAAAATCGCTGAAGCAGCAGCAATAGCGGGATTTGAAAGATATACTTCACTTTCCGGATGACCCATTCTCCCTACAAAATTCCTGTTTGTAGTTGATATGGCTCGTTCATCTTTAGCCAAAAGTCCCATATGCCCTCCTATGCACGGACCGCAGGTAGGTGTGCTTATGGCAGCTCCTGCTGAAAGAAAAGTTTCAATTAGCCCTTCCTGAAGAGCCTGCCGGTAAATTTCTTGAGTAGCAGGAAAAACAATCAATCTGACTTCCGGATGAATGCTATGTCCTTTTAAAATTTCTGAGGCAATTCGTAAATCCTCTATCCTGCCATTTGTACAAGAGCCAATAATCGATTGATCTATTTTTATATTGCCAACTTTACTGATTGGTCTTGCATTTCCAGGTGAATGTGGGAAAGATACCTGTGGTTCAATATTACTAACATCATAATTAATTATCTTTTCATATTTGGCGTCCGGGTCATTCTTAAAAACCTGATAGGGTCTTTTAGCCCTGCCTTCTACATACTGTATCGTTTTTTCATCTGGCTCGATAATTCCCGTTTTTGCCCCTGCCTCAATGGCCATATTGCACATCGTAAAACGATTATCCATTGACAGGTTATTTATAACTTTTCCACTAAATTCCATAAC
>JAGYIZ010000133.1 GCA_018402425.1 Candidatus Atribacteria bacterium
ATTCTTATTCAAAAAAGAGAAGAATATTCCGTGCAGGGATTAATAGATTTAACCTATGATGAAAAAGAGAAGTTGCTAGCGTCAAAAGCAGGACAAAGAAAGAAAGGCGAAATAGAAGATATTTTAGAGATGTTAAATAGAAAAGATTGGGATAAAAGTGAAACAGCAAAGGAGTTGGGAATCAGTAGAACAACCCTGTGGAGAAAAATGAAAATATATGGCATAGAATAGTTTTATAATAGAAGTAATTAAAATATTGTTATAATATTATGAAACAATTATGAAACATTGCTGTTAAAATTAATATTAAAAACGGGTAAAATATACCAATTCAAGAGTATTTTTGTTTGGCACGTTACTTGCTTATTATAATATGTAAATAGAATGAGATTGTATTGAAATATATCAAGGAGAGAACAGTGCAAAGAACAAAAAGGCTTAAAAAATTACTTCAAGCTAAAGAAATACTAGTTGCTCCCGGGGCTTATGATGTCTTTGGTGCTAAGATGATAGAAAAAATTGGATTTAAAACTGTATATATGACCGGATATGGTACATCAGCTAGTATTTTGGGAAAGCCGGATGTTGGATTGTTGTCAATGACTGAAATGGCCAAAAGAGCGGGAGATATTGCAAAAGCAGTAAATGTTCCGGTAATTGCCGATGCTGATACTGGCTATGGAAATCCATTGAATGTAAGAAGAACAGTTATGGAATATGAAAGAGGCGGAGTAGCCGGCATACAGTTGGAAGACCAGGTTTTTCCAAAAAAATGTGGACACATGATGGGGAGAAAAATTATTCCAAAAGAGGAAATGGTTCAAAAGATAAAAGCTGCCTGTGATATAAGAGAAGATAAGGATTTTGTTATAATTGCCAGGACTGATGCCAGAACAAACTATGGATTAGATGAATCAATTGCAAGAGGAAAGGCATATCAGGAGGCAGGAGCAGACCTTATTTTTATTGAATCTCCGGAAAGTATTGAGGAGATGCAGAAAATTAACAGTGAATTCAGCAAAATCCCGACTCTGGCTAATATGGTAGAAGGTGGCAGAAGCCCGAATTTAACAATTGACGAGTTAGAGAAACTAGGTTTCT
>JAGYIZ010000134.1 GCA_018402425.1 Candidatus Atribacteria bacterium
TGATATTTAATTAGAGCTTTTCTGTGCTTTTGACTATGCTCTACTTTGCCTCTAAAGAAATGTTACTGAAGAAAATAATTGAAGAAGGAGGTAAAGAGAGATGGAAGGTAGCAAACTTTATGTTGGAAACTTAAACTATGCAGTCAATGAAGACCAGTTGAAAGAACTTTTTGAAAATCATGGTTCTGTTCAAAGTGTAAACATTATTGAAGGCAAAGGTTTTGGTTTTGTGGAAATGTCTTCTAACGAAGAAGCAGAGGCTGCAAAAACAGCATTGAATGACCAAGAATTTCAAGGACGTCCATTAAAAATTGATGAAGCACGGCCTCGCAAACCCAGAAGAGATTTCAATTCTGGTCCAAGAAGACGTTTCTAAAAAACAGTCACAAAATAAAAACCCCTTGGTTTAATAAACTAAGGGGTTTTTTTGTTTCAGAATTTTCTAACTAAACCACTAGTAACTAACTCACAGAACATAGACTAGTTAAAAAAATAGCCCCCTTAAAAGGGAGCTATTTTTTTATAAAACCTTGCTTCTAAAAAGTCTTTGAGGAGGAAATACCAAAAATAATATTAAAAGTCCAAAAAGAAAACTAACTATCCCTAAATAAAAAGGCCTACGGTCATAGCTAAAATTTTCACCGATAACTACCCATTCCGGTTTTTCAGGAACATAAATAACCGGAATATTTTCCATTACCTCGGCATGTTGAAAGTCATCTTCGTCAACATAAAATATCCTGTTATGCTCTATGCCTTGTTTGGTTATATAGTTAACTTCGAGTTGATATTGAAATGTTTCACCGGAATGAACAGCCTTTTTCTCAGTCACAATACCTTGAGTAAAAACACCCTGATTTTTAAACTGATTCAATTTCTGTTCATTAGCTACCCCGGCTATAATGAATAAGATGCCGAGAATAATCAGCAAAATTGCTGAAATAATTAAAAATGTTTTTCGCACAATATTGTTTCCTTCTCATTTTTTATAAATATAGAATGGTTTACCAGGGAACTACAGCACCATCCGCTCTGGGATCAGTGGCACCCATTAAAATACCATTGCTATCTCTCCAGATAATTT
>JAGYIZ010000135.1 GCA_018402425.1 Candidatus Atribacteria bacterium
CTTGTCTGGGCTTATGGTTCAGCACAGTGGGATTTGATGGTCAAACAATGGTAGTGCGTTTTACATTTGGGACAGTTATGTTGCGAAATGGATTAGAGATAGCACCGATGTGTCTGGGTTTCTTTGGTATTGGACAGAGTTTGCTGTTATTGGAAAGACAGATACTTGAGACAGATGATATGTCACTATCTTTATCCTCGAGTAATCTGGATTTTAGCAAAGTTATTTTTGCTTTTAAGCATCGCTTAACTTTAATTAAATCCGGGATTATTGGTACATTTGTAGGTATATTGCCGGGAGCCGGTTCAATATTGGGTTCATTCCTGTCATATCAGGAAGCCAAACGATCTTCCCGTAACCCGGAAAATTTTGGGAAAGGTGCTCCGGAAGGATGCATGGCTGCCGAAGCAGGCAATAATGCTGTGCCAGCCGGAGCTATGTTACCTCTATTGACTTTAGGTATCCCGGGGGACCCTATTGCTGCCATTTTAATTAGCATCTTTATAGTTAACGGGATTTACCCAGGTCCATTGTTGCTGATAAAAGAACCGGAATTAATCAATTCAATTTATATTAGTCTTTTTTTGGTAAACATTATTGCCTTTATTCTGATTATATTTTTTCTAAGAACTTTCTCCATGGTAGTAAAAGTTCCCAATAAATTACTTGCCATATCAATTATGGTATTGTGTTTGGTAGGCCTTTATACTTTTAATTTAAGAGTTTTTGACATGATAGTTGCACTGGTTATGGGAATATTGGGATATATTATGCTCCGTATGGAATGGCCTTTTGTAACCTGGGTATTGGGGTTGGTTTTAGGGCCCATTATTGAGCAGCGAATGAGAGAATCACTTAGTTTATCCCGTGGGAATCCTGCCATATTTATCCAAAGCCCCATTTGTATTACTCTTTTTATAGCTTCTTTGCTGGTAATTATTTTACCGATTCTTAAAAGAAGATTAAATAAATAGTCTGCCAGGGTAAACAAATAGAACAAATAGGGACGGTTCTGATTTGTTGATATTATCATCCAATATCTGCTATCCTTGGTAGGAGGTAATCCTAT
>JAGYIZ010000136.1 GCA_018402425.1 Candidatus Atribacteria bacterium
GTAGTCATTTAATACTACAATAGTGTCAACTTTGACTACAAAAGTTTTCAAGTTTTTGTCAAGTTTTTGTCAAGGTTTCAATATCCTGATAGTACCGTGCCGTTACCCACGCCTTATTATTCATATCCCCTGATTCAAAATGCCCCGATTCCCCTTTAAATAACCATGCGTATTCTTTCATTCCGTCAACAATAGACTTGTCGTTCATATAGATAATAAAAAGTGGCTTACCCGCCATAAATGCCATGCCAAAATCAAAGATAGCCCCATGAGATTTACCGTCATAGAACAAATGTACTTCATCAGCATTTTGCATACGTTCTTTGTTAGCCTGTAAAATCTCCAATGTATTTTTAAACAGGGAATCATCCAGTGCGGGAAGTATTATTTCATGCCCTTCAGACTCCATTTTTATAGCATAGTCAACCATTTTCTTTTGATACTGGCTACTGCCGATTATAAAAATTTTCAATTTAACCTCCTTAAATTACTATCTCGAAAACTGTTCTCTTTTTACGCACTCTTTCAGCACTCTTAGCATTATAGGCTTCCAATACTTCGTTTATCGGATAGCCCTTGCAGTGCTTATAATTCTGCAGGTCAATCTTAATTGAGTTAATATTTCCATATTCGTTAATGATATGGACATTCTGGCTTGCCCTTGAGGTCAACTGCAATCCCTTATCACTGTAAGCATTTGCCCCTACAACACTTGCACCCCTTGCAAAAGTATCTCCAATTCTGGCACTGTGTAAATGTCCCATGATAACAAAATCTATCACAATTCCCATAGAGGCATATTTCCCCTTTAATTCCTGGATTGCCCTTTCCACTTTACTGCCCCTAAGTTGGTTGCCGTGAATAAGCAGGATATTCTTGCCTGCTACCCTAACAACCTGCTCAAACGGATCATCACTTAATAAAAACTTGACGCCCTTGCAATCCTTAAATAAATATCTTAAAAAGTTATAGACAGTATAATCATAGTTATCAGTAGCAACAATTTCCGTCCAGTGGACATCTTCTCTTATTCGTGATTCATTTCCGGTAACA
>JAGYIZ010000137.1 GCA_018402425.1 Candidatus Atribacteria bacterium
ATTTCCAAACTTAAACTGAAATATAGCATAAGAAATTATAAAATATTTACCTTCAATGACTATTTAAATCAGAAATTTTATGCATCGCATCTTTCGTAACAGGATAAAGTCTTCGGTATATTTGGTAATATTCTTTATAAATCTTGTGATTTATCATGTTAGGTCTTACTATTCGATTCTTTTTTAGCCATACATCTCTCAGAGTATTCAACCCTTTAAATAATCCTATGCCTATACCTGCCAAATAACAATCCCCAATATGTGAACCCACATTACCAGATATTATCTTCTGTTTAATACCAGTAACATCGCTGACTATCTCTGTCCATAACCTGCTTCTGGTTCCACCACCAACTGATAGTATATTTTTAATCTCAACACCGGCTTTAGACATCTCATCAATGTTGTGTTTCACTCCATAAGCAACGCCTTCTAAAATTGCCCGATAAACATGGACTTTTGTATGAGAAAGAGTTAAGCCCAATAACAAGCCCCTTGCTTTGTTATCCCAGATAGGCGATCTTTCTCCGCTAAAATAAGGCAAAAGAACAAGACCGTCTGAGCCAGGGGGAACTTGTTCTGCCTCATAGATTAACAAGTCATAGGCATTTATACCAGTCTTTTCTTCAATTTCCATTTCTAATTTCCCAAAATTGTCTCTAAACCATTTTGTAATAGAAGCAGATGTAGACATTCCACCCCCAGTTAAATAAGCATTATATAAGGAACTATAACCTACAGTCATTGCGGTTTTAAGAGAGTTGTTTTTTAATGGTTTATCACTCAAACTAAGAAAACAAAAAGTGCTCCCCCATGTAAGCACTGTATCCCCTATTTGGGGTGCAGTGCTCATAAATTCTGCGTTGGCATCTCCTGTACCTGCAATAACCTGCGTACCTTCACTTAACCCTGTTTCTTTAGCTACGCTGGCGGTTACTCTTCCTATGACTTCTTGTGAAGGATATATTTCAGGAATTGATGCGACATTGAGTGATTGGGGT
>JAGYIZ010000014.1 GCA_018402425.1 Candidatus Atribacteria bacterium
GCTGATTTTATTATGATTGATGGGGAACATGGTGCAATGAATTTTGAAACTGCTGGAAAAATGATTTCACAAATAAAATATACGACAACAACTCCACTTTTACGTGTTCCAGGTAATGATATGTTTATTATCAAACAATATCTAGATACTGGGACAGCTGGGATAATGATACCAATGGTTAATTCAAAGGTGGAAGCAGAAAAAGCGGTTTCTTATTGCAATTATCCGCCCAAGGGTGTTAGAGGTATCGGAGCTGGCAGAAATTGCTTGTTCGTTAATCAACTAAGTGAATATCTGACTTATGCAATAGAGGGTGAAGGTATTTTAGTTATACTGCAAATCGAACATATTGATGCTGTAAACAATATTGATGAAATTCTTTCCGTTCCCGGAATTGATGTTGCATTTGTCGGACCATTTGATTTATCTGCATCCATGAATCTTTTAGGACAAATAGAGCATCCCCAAGTTATGGATGCTATAGATAAAGTATTGATTTCATGTAAAAATCATAATATTATCCCTGGAACTATAACGACTCCTGAGCAGATTAAAAAACACATTAATCAGGGTTTTCGAATTCTGATAGGTGGCATGGATGGGCAAATTTTATTTGAAGGCGGGAAAAAGATGGTGGAAGAATTTAAAAATGTAATTAAAAATTAATTAATAAGAGTAATCAAAAGGAGGATAAAGATGAAAACTTTTTACAATCAGGATGAAAATTATGTAAATGAAATGCTGGAAGGAATTTTATCTGCTCACCCGGATATGCTCAAAAAGGTAAATGGAGAAATCAGGGCAATTGCCCGGGCAGACGCCCCCATTGATGGCAAGGTTGCCATAGCTACAGGAGGAGGATCAGGTCATTTGCCAGTATTTATGGGTTATGTGGGTAAAGGCTTGCTTGATGGAGCAGCCATAGGAAATGTTTTTGCCTCGCCAAGTATGAATCAGATGCTTACTTTAACCAGAGCAATTAATGGAGATAAAGGGGTATTATATCTGTATGGAAATTATGGCGGAGATATTATGAATTTTGATATGGCCTCTGAGATGGCAGAAGAAGAGGGAATCAAGGTAAAGTCTTTACTGGTTACTGATGATATTGCTTCAGGAGAGAAGGGAAATGAATCAGCACGAAGAGGTGTTGCTGGAATATTTTATGCTTATAAGGTTGCTGGAGCCTGTGCAGATGAAGGGTCATCACTTGAAGAGGTCTACAATACTACCAAAGAAGCGTTAGAAGGAATAAGAACACTGGGAGTGGCTATTTCCCCCTGCACAGTACCTGGTGCCGATAAACCTTCTTTCAGTTTAGCTGCAGATGAAATGGAGATTGGCATGGGAATTCATGGTGAGGCTGGGATTAGAAGAGAAAAAAGAAAATCAGCCGATGAAGTAACCCAGGATATGATGGATTTATTACAGGCAGATTTACCAATCAATAAAGGGAGAAGAAGTAAGTATTTAGTCAAGGTGTTTAAACTCTCCTGGAAGTTGTTCCTTTACACATCTACTTTAAAACACCTGAAACATTGAATACCTGCTATGCAGATTTATAAGCCCTATGGTTACTGATATATTCAGTTCCTTTAGAGGATGGTTGGTTTTTCTATTTTTCTTAAACTAAATGAGAACATAAAAATATTTAGATCATCCACCCTGACTCCCTTTGTGAAAGAATGCCAGTAATGTCTTTGACCAACAAGAGAAAGATATAAAATCCATTATTGGCAACTTCACGCCAATATATCAAATCAGAAAGAAGACCATCCAAATGAATCTGGATAGCAAGATAGGTGATGGGTGACCATAGTCGTATGTCCCATGGCTTATTATAACTAGATATCTTGATAATAGTCTTTTGATCTTAGCATTTTTGATATCCTTATTCATGAGTGAAATGCAATTCAATGAAACTTCAGGCTCAATTATAGGTATATTTTAATTTTCAGCTATGACATCTGGCCCACTGTGTGATAAAACGACTATTCATTTTAAGGATTTGGGCAAACAGTTAGAGTTCCAATTGAAATCAACAGAAGAAAGATAAAGTTAATAAAGGGGACAAAAGACTATTTTAGATACACTAATCCCAACCTAGAATATTTGAACATAATTAATAACAGAGCTGTTGAGATTAGTCAAAAAAAACAAAAAATGTAGCATATCAAAGTGCAGAAAACCAAGGGATTTAGGTTTTCCCAAATTGGTCAGATCAAGATGCCGAAAGAGAGAAACATCGGGTAGTAATTGATCCTGAGCCTAATGGCTATTTGATTAAAGAAAGCAGGAGACTATATATTTAGAAAGAAGATAGAGGCAAGAGAACATTTTGATATATCACTATAACTGTGAATTAAATAAATAATTTTTACCAATGATGAAAAGATTAATATAACATCTAGACAATTTTCACCCAGGCTCAAATACAGGCAGTTTTATATTGATTTAGAAATATATAGCTAAAGTGAAAGAAAAATTGAAATAGTGCATTTGTAAGGTTAATAAACTGATTTAATACTATTTTATTAATAATTCAATTAGTTTGATAGTTGAAAAATCTATATTACATATAATAGTAATAGCTGGATTCTTTTCTTATAATTATTTAAAATTTCAAATACAAAAATAAAATAACATTTTTAACAGTCAAATACATAAGAATATGTTAAGATATTAATAAGCTGCATTAAATTTGAAAACAGTAATGATAATCATTGGCTAACATAAATTCAGGAGGTATCTGATGTGTTAAATGAAAAGGAGAATCTATCGGGTGGTAATATTTTAGAGCTGTTAAACCAAAAGGTCTTGGTAATTGATGGGGCAATGGGGACTATGTTGCAGGAAAATGGGCTAAAATCAGGAGAATGTCCAGAACTGTGGAATATTACTCATCCGGAAATAGTCAAAAAAATCCATACATCCTATCTAGAAGCAGGAGCTGATATTATTCTGACAAACACTTTTGGTGCAAATGGCGTAAAACTAATGAAAATGAAACAGCAACATCAATTAAAGGAAATAAACAGGCAAGCTGTTAAACTAGCCAGGGAGGCAGTTGATAGTTATAAAAAAAACCATCCGGTACCAGTTTTTGTAGCAGGTTCGGTAGGTCCTACCGGTGAAATTTTGGAACCTCTTGGACCACTTAAGAACAGTGAGGCTTATCAGGGTTATCAGGACCAGATTAAGGAAATGGTTTCTGTCGGTTTTGATATGATTATATTGGAAACTTTCTATGATCTTACTGAAATAAAAACTGCTTTGAGGGCTGTAAAAGAAAATTGTGATTTACCGGTTTTTGCATCCATGAGTTTCGATGAAAATTTAAAAACTATCTATGGAATTACTCCGGAAAAGGCAGTAGAGGAATTATTTGAGGAAGAGGCTGATGGAGTAGGGGCCAATTGCGGAAGTGGACCGGAATTACTTTATCAGGTATTAACCCGGATGAGGATAATAACAGATGCTCCTTTATTGGTTGAACCAAATGCTGGAATACCCTATTTAGAAAATAACAAGGTTGTCTATCCTGCTTCACCCCAGGAAATGGCAAAATATGCCGAGAAATTTGCGCAATTAAAGGTAAATATCATCGGAGGGTGTTGCGGAACGACCCCGGAACATATTAAGGCAATTGCCCAAAAAATAAAGAAAACAATATAATACGAGCAATTAAAATGATTGTTCAGCATTTAATCAAGACGAGTATGATTATATATGATTGAAATTACTATTAATCCAGGCCAAAAAAAATTCAACATACCCGTAGGTACTCTAGTATTAGATGTATTAAAACAGGCTAATATAATAATTTCGACTCCCTGCGGGGGTAAAGGAAATTGTGGTAAATGTAAGGTTTTAGTTTCTCCACAGGTTTCTATGCCTAATAAGAATGAACAAAATTGGCTGACTGAAGAAGAAATTAAAAAAGGATTTCGTCTGGCCTGCCAAACTCATCTAAGGCAGGATACTACTATTACAGTACCCACATATATCCCGGGCAATGAAGATTATTCTATAATAAATGGTAAGATAAAATCCCACTTATTAAATGATGACTTTAAACCGATTTCACAAATTAAAAAGATTTATATAAAGCTAATACCTCCTACTTTACCAGACCAGCGTTCCGATTGGAGCAGAATAAAAAGTGAATTAGAGAAACAATCACAGGGTAATTATCACAACTTAAAGGTGCCCATTGATATTCTTGCCAAAATACCTAATCTACTTAGAGATAATGACTTTCAGGCTACTCTTGTTTTATTCAAAGATACCGTTATTTCCATTGAAGCAGGAGATACCAGAAATAAACTATATGGAATTGCCTTTGATATCGGAACAACTACTATTGCCGGGTATTTGCTTAACCTGGTAACATTTAAGGAAATAGCCATTGAAGCATCTGATAATCCGCAACGCAGGTACGGTGATGACGTTATCTCTCGCACTGATTTTACCGGACAAGATTCCAGGGGTAAAGATAAACTTCAACAGGAGTTGATTACTACATTGAATCAAATGATTTTCTCTTTAGCTCAGAAAGCCGGGATTGACTATCAAAAAATTTACTTAGCTGTCCTGGTTGGAAATACCTGTATGCATCATTTCTTTTGGTGTTTACCAACCGAAAATCTAGCTATTTCTCCATATATACCTGTTACGACAGATAGTATATTAAAAGAATCCTCAAATTTGCCCAATTTTTGCCTTTTACCGCATGCCAAAGTCTATACAGCGCCGAATATTTCTGCCTATGTTGGAGGAGATATTATCGCTGATATAATTGATATCTCTATCTGGAAAAAAGAGGGTGCTAACTTAATGGTCGATTTGGGTACAAACGGAGAGATTATTTTAACTGCTGGGGGTAAAATATGGGCTTGCTCGGCAGCTGCCGGGCCGGCTTTTGAGGGTGCCAGAATCAGTTCAGGCATGAGAGCAGCTTATGGTGCAGTTGACAAAGTTAAGATAACAAAGGGAAGATTAGATTATCATGT
Source organism: Candidatus Atribacteria bacterium (assembly GCA_018402425.1). Lineage (GTDB taxonomy): Bacteria > Atribacterota > Phoenicimicrobiia > Phoenicimicrobiales > Stramentimicrobiaceae > Oleincola > Oleincola secundus. The sequence continues at coordinate 5,013 of JAGYIZ010000014.1, forward strand.
AATCGGGCAATCCAAGGCTATTGGCATTTGCGGTTCCGGGATTGTCGACCTAATTGCCGAATTAATAAATTTACAGATTGTCCAGCCCAATGGGCGATTAGTTAAAAAGGAAGAATGCCCTGAGAATGTAGCTATTACAATTAAGGAAAGAATCATTCAGGAAAAGAAATACAATCAATTTTTAATTATTCCCGCTCAAGAATCTGCATCCGGTAATCCGATTTATCTGACCCAGAAGGATATTCGGGAAATACAATTGGCCAAGGGTGCGGTAGCTGCAGGTATTCGAATTCTTCTTGAAAAGGCTGAAATTGCACCAGAGGATATTGAAGAAATTATGCTTGCCGGTGCATTTGGAAATGTTCTTAATACAGACAGCGCACTTAAGATAGGCATTATTCCTCATACTTCCAACGGGAGGGTACGCTCCATTGGAAATGCTGCCGGACAGGGTGCCGAAAAATTATTATTATCAGAAGAGATGAGAGATATGGCTGATCGACTATCAAGGAAGGTTCAATATATTGAATTATCCTCCCATCATGATTTTCAGAACATATTTGCTGATTCTCTATTTTTTGGCCATGTTATATAGAAACCTGACAAGATGACAATAGTAGATTATAGGACAATAAGATATGGAAAAAAGAAAGATAATAAATCAGATTAAGATTAAAATAGCCGAGCAGGAAGTCCTGAGATACTTGGGTTATCCACAAGATTTAATTCATGAAATTAGTACAGATATCAAGAAAATAGTCCGGGAAGAGATTGAACAGGCCTATCCTTTGTTAGAAAGCAGGGGTATATATCAATTTCTTGATATTTCTTCGGTTTTTGCAAATGGTATTATTATGACTAAACAAGGCTATCAATTTATGGTTAACAAAAAAACTATTGATTTGTTAAAAAATGCGGAATATCTTCTTTTGATGGTGGTTACTATTGGTCTAAAAATCGAGAAGGCTGTAAAAGAAAATTTTCGACAGGGTAACCATGTAAGAGCAATGGTGTTAGATGCAGCAGGAACAGTCGCTGTGAAAACTGCTGGTCAATGGCTTAATCACTTTATTGAAGAAAAGAACTCCCGGGAAGACCTTAAGTTTTCCCGTTATTTTGAGCCAGGTTCCGGTGATTGGGATATAAAGGAACAGAAACAAATTTTTGAAATCCTCAGGCCCGAAATAATTGGTATAACACTGAATCCTTCTTTTATGATGAATCCGACTAAATCTCTTTCCTGGATTCGCGGGATAGGTCATAATTTAATTAATACCTACCGTGATGAATTTTCCTGCCAATATTGTCTGTTAAGCAATTGTCCATTTCGAAAAAAATAATCTTATTATTTTTTAATTAAGCAAATTTTCATAAATAAATATGGGTATTGTTCAGCAGAAGAATATATAATATCAAAAATAAAAAGTAAATGGTTTAGGTTAGCTGGTTTTATTATAATTTTAGGATAATCAACCTGTTCTTACATTTCTAGCAGGGTAAAGATAATTTAAAAATAGTAATTCTATAAAAAATAATGGTGAAAAATATGATTTCTAATAATAATATCCGATGCAATGAGCTAGATAAAGAAGAAAAAAACATTCCACTTCTGGATATTTTTTGGACATTTTTTAGAATTGGCCTATTAACTTTAGGTGGTGGCCTGGCGATGTCACCGGTAATGAGACATGAGCTGGTTATTAAGCGACATTGGGTGAAGGATTCTGATTTTTGTTCTATAGTAGCTCTAGCAACTGTTATTCCCGGTGCTATTGCTGTAAATATTGCTTATTTACTGGGGCAACGTTTAGGTGGGAAAAGAGGGTTGATTTTGGCAATTCTTGGCGTAATTCTTCCTTCTTTTATTATTATACTTTTTATTGTCACTATCTTATTCCCCTTTTTTTATCATCCTACGGTGGTAAATTTTTTACGTGGCTGTGCAATTGCCGTGCTTGGACAATTGGGGTTTGCCAGTTTTGTTTTTAGCAGAAGATTGCTACGAAGATGGCCACATTTTATTGTTTGTGCTACAGGAATCTTGGTAATAGGTGTTTTTGGTATGCACCCTATATTTGGGCTGATTGCTGCTAGCTTGCTTGGTTATTGGCTTTGTCCGGGCAAAAAATAAATCCTGTTAAAATATATTTGAGGAGAACACATTAAGTATTTGGAGATTATAGAATAATGAAATCCCTACTGAATTTATTTATAAGTTTTATGATTATTGGTATTGGTGCTTACGGAGGCGGACTGGTTACCATTCCATTAATCCAGCATGAGATTGTTACCAAAAATCATTGGCTCGCGTTTGATGAGATAGCAGAAATTTTTGCAATTGCACAAATGACACCAGGGCCTATTGCTGTTAATACAGCAACTTTTACAGGTTTTCGCTTAAGTGGTATATTGGGTGCTGTAGTTGCAACAAGTGCGGTAATTTTACCTTCAATATTAATTCTTTTGTTAGTAACAGCATTAATAAATCGATTCAAAGGTAATAAATATTTACGAAGGTTTCGACATGGCATTCAATTAGGAGTATTGAGTCTTATTTTTTTTGCTGTATGGACTTATGGTTCAGGAGTTATTAAAGGGTGGATAGATTTAGGAATTGCGATGGTTGCATTTGTCCTTCTGGTTGTTTTTGAAAGAAAATTACACCCAATTATAGTAATATTAAGCTGTGGTGTATTAGGTATAATTATTTTTTAATATTAATACTCAATAGGAATTGCCCTGAAATCACTTGAATATAATTTATTTTCAATGATTTATATGCTTATTTTAAGCTTTAGTATCGGATTATTAATTTTATTTCGATATTATTTTAGCAATAAAAATTCTTATCTATCTGAATAAAAATAAACTCTTTGATTTTGTTATTCAAACAAGATTTTAGCTTTTTTTATTATTTGACAACCAAAGATAATAATGCTATATTTTCAGCAGATATTTTACAATTTATAAAAAAACTCGTATAAGTTTTCGGATATGGCGAAAACGTTTTTACCAAGTGACCGTAAATCACAAATGGCTACGAGTGGAAGTGCACCTTAGGGATTCACCTGTTAAGTAAAAAACATTTTACAGGGTTCGAACCAAGTGGTGCAAAGTGTATTAATTATACTACACCGTAGGGCTAAAATCCCAGGCGGAGAGGTTCCACTCTTATTTTGGAATACCTCTTGGGCTGGGTTTTTTATTTTTATATAGGAATTATAAAATAAGTAATATGTTAGAGAGGGTTTAAGATGGATATAAGTATTATCATGGGAAGTACGTCTGATCAAGCTATTATGGAAAAGGCAAGTGAAGTTCTTCAGGAACTGGAAATTAGTTATGAATTAAGGGCAATTTCTGCACATCGTACACCGGATTTTCTTTTTCAATATATTAATCAATTCCCCAAACGGGGATTCAAAGTTATTATTTCCGGGGCAGGAGGAGCGGCTCATTTACCGGGGATAATTGCCGGCAAAACGATTTTGCCGGTTATTGGTGTACCCATTAAAACACAAACATTAGAGGGTTTGGATTCCTTATTTTCCATTGTACAGATGCCCAAAGGTGTACCGGTTGCCACAGTAGGTATCAACAATGCAGCTAATGCAGCTTTGTTGGCAGCGAGAATTTTGGCATTGCAAAATCATCAGTTAAGGGATAAATTACTATACTATATAGATAAAATGGGACAAAAAATCAAAGACTTGGAACTCAATAGGGGAATTGAGTAAAGTTTATAATAAATTATAAGGAGTATTTAAATGGGCAGTGTGAAGGACTTAACTGTTTTGGATTCTCCCACCAGAGAATATCCTGGCCGGGGAAGATTTGTTTTTTCTGACCGTTATTCTGTCTTTGATTGGGGTGAGATGCCTGATCTAATTAAACAAAAAGGATCTGCTTTATGTATTGCTGCCGCCCATTTTTTTGAGAAGCTGGAAAAAGATGGAATATCGACACATTACCTGGGATTAGTTGAAAATGGACAGCTTAAACCCCTTTCTCGCCTGAGTCAACCGGTTAATATCCTTGAAACAAGGCTTTATAGAGTTCTGCATCCAGAATTAACCGATAAAAATGTCTATGATTACAAAATATATCATCAGGAAAAGGGAAATTATTTAATACCTCTAGAGATTATTTATCGTAATGCACTTCCCTTAGGGTCCAGTGTTTTCAAACGCTTGCGGGAAGGAGAACTAAGGCTGGAAGATTTGGGCTTAAAAAAAATGCCTGAAGAAGGAATTGAATTAAGCCGTCCTTATTTAGATGTATCGACCAAACTAGAGGCAAGTGATCGCTATCTCAGTTGGCAAGAAGCCCAGCAGATATCTCAATTATCTGATCAAAAAATCGGAGAAATAAATGCAATTACACTGAGAATCAATCAGATGATTAGTAAAGAGGCACAAGAAGTAGGTTTAAAAAACGAAGACGGAAAATTTGAATTTGCCCTGGATCAAAATCAGCATGTTGTTTTAGTGGATGTATTAGGCACTCTGGATGAATGTCGTTTTACCTACCGGGGGATACCAATCAGCAAAGAGATTGCCCGTCTTTATTACAGAAATAGTGATTGGTATCGGGAAATTGTTAATGCAAAGAAAAAAGACATTACCAATTGGAAAAAACTTGTTAAATTAAACCCTGAACCATTACCCCCCAGATTGAAATTATTAATATCCTGGGTTTATTGTGCTTTTACTAATGAAATTACCGGTAGAGAATGGTTTAAAGGAATTCCTACCCTTCGAGATATTTTAGAAGAAATTCAACAGTTTATTAAAGTGTAAGAAATAGAAAAGATTAAAAATAAAGTTATCCATTGATATATATTTTTATATATTGTGATATATAAGGAGCAGTTAATATGTGGTTTGTAAAAGTAAATGTAGGATTGAAGAAAGGTGTTCTGGATGCTCAGGGAAAGGCAACACATCAGGCGTTGCTTTCCTTGGGATTTTCAAATGTAAAAGAAGTTGGGGTAGGCAAACTGATTGAGTTGCAGGTAGAAGGCAATTCAAAGGAGGAAATTGAAAAACAGGTCCGGGATATGTGCAAAAAACTCCTTTCCAATCCGGTCATTGAAGATTTTAAATATGATATTGAGGAACAATAAATGAAATTTGGAGTTGTACAGTTTCCCGGCTCAAATTGTGATTTAGACTGTTATTATGCTCTAAATGATATTATGCAAGTGCCTGTTGAGTGGATTTGGCATAAACAGGAAAACCTGGATGGTTTTGATTGTATTTTTCTGCCCGGTGGATTTACTTATGGTGATTATTTGAGGGTTGGTGCTATTGCCCGCTATTCCCCTGTTATGACAGCAGTAATTGATTTTGCTGAAAAAGGCGGACTGGTAATAGGTATTTGCAATGGATTTCAGGTTTTAACTGAAGCAGGGCTTTTACCCGGGACTTTAACCAGAAATGAGTGCCTGCATTTTATCTGCAAACAACAAACAGTTAGAGTCGAGAATATAGATACACCCTTTACAGGGATGTGTAAAAAGAAGCAGGTACTACAAATCCCAATTGCCCACGGGGAAGGCTGTTATTACGCTGATAAAGAAACAATAAACGGACTGGAAAAAAACAACCAGATAATATTAAAATACTGTGATGTCAATGGAAATATCTCTAAACAGGCAAATCCCAATGGTTCTATATCAAATATTGCCGGCATCTCTAACAAAGAAAGAAATGTGTTTGGTCTAATGCCTCATCCAGAGCGATGTATTGAGGATTGTCTCGGTTCTGATGCTGGACGGTTAATATTCGAATCTATTCTGATATATTTAGAGAAGAAAAATATTTTATTTAACCATAAAAAAACACCTTCTTAGAAGGTGGTATTGGTTAAATAAAATGGTTTTACCATAAAAAGATTAAGAGTACCTAGATGACAATTTTTCACCTGAAGTCAAAAGTTAGAAGGCTATTTCTTAGAAATATTATAGCTAAAGGTTAAATAAAAAATCGAAAGAAAAAGAGCTAAAAAAGTAAACCTCTTTTAGAGGTTCTTACAGCCATCCGCTATGCGGGTGCGGTATTTACTGTAATGATTATAAATAGGTGCTATATATGGAAAACTTTGAACAAAAGAGATTTTGGCAAAAATGGAATTTGACTTCCAATGAATATAAATGTATCTGTCATATGCTGGGACGTGAACCCAATGAATTAGAACTGGGAATATACTCAGTGATGTGGAGTGAGCATTGCAGTTATAAAAATACCCGCTCTTTATTAAAAATGTTACCAACAAAAGCTGATTGGGTGGCTCAGGGACCCGGGGAAAATGCCGGGGTAATTGATATAGGTGAAAAAGAACTAGTTGTTATGAAAATGGAAAGTCACAATCACCCTTCGGCAGTAGAGCCATTTCAGGGGGCAGCAACAGGCGTCGGTGGTATCTTGAGAGATATTTTTACCATGGGCGCCCGCCCAATAGCTATTTTAGATTCATTATTTTTCGGCGATTTTAATGAAAATAAAACTAAATATTTATTTAATGGTGTAGTTGGAGGAATATCTTTTTACGGTAATTGTGTCGGGGTTCCGACCGTCGGTGGAGAGACAATTTTTTCCAAAAGCTATCAGGGGAATATCCTGGTTAATGTCATGTGTGTAGGTTTAGTTAAAAGAGAACATATTGTCCGTGCTATAGCAAAAGGAGCAAGCAATTCTGTAATCTTGATTGGTGCCAAGACCGGTCGTGATGGGATAGGAGGAGCAGCTTTTGCCTCTGTTGAATTAAACGAAAAATCAGAAGAAGATCGTCCCGCTGTTCAAATTGGAGACCCTTTTGCTGAAAAATTATTAATCGAAGCCTGTCTGGAACTGGTACAGTTTGAAGAAGTGATTGGTTTACAGGATTGTGGTGCAGCTGGTTTAACAAGCTCTTTAAGTGAGATGTCAGCCAGAGGAAATAGCGGGCTGGAAATAGAATTGTCAAAAGTTCCACAAAGAGAAGTCGGAATGAATCCCTTTGAAATTATGTTATCTGAATCACAGGAAAGAATGATTGTGGTGGTTGAAAAAGGGAAAGAAGAAAGAGTTTTATCAACTTTAAAGAAATGGGATTTAGATTCTTTTATTATCGGATATGTTACAGATAATTCAAGGTTTGTTATTAAAAATAATGGGGAGATTGTTGCAGATATTCCCGTAGAATCCCTTGCAGATGGAGCCCCGGTAATTAAGAGAGAAATAAAAGAGCCAGAATTACAAAAAAGGATAAATCAGTTGAATTTAGATGAAATAAAAGAATTTAATGACTATAATACCGTACTTCTTCAATTACTATCATCACCTAATTTATCATGTAAGGAAGATATTTATCAGCAATACGATCATATGGTTCAAGTTAATACCGTTATACCTCCGGGGGATGACGCGGCTGTATTAAGGGTAAAGGGAACAAAAAAAGCTATTGCCTTAACAACTGAGGGTAATGGAAGGTATTGTTTTCTTAATCCTTTTCAAGGTGCCCAGATTGCAGTTGCTGAGGCAGCCAGAAATTTATCCTGTAAAGGAGCTTTGCCAAGAGCAGTAACTGACTGTCTGAATTTTGGAGCACCTGAAAACAGTGACAGCTATTGGCAAATGGTACAGGTTATCAAGGGGTTGTCAGAATCCTGTGAATTTTTTGATACACCTGTTATCAGCGGTAATGTAAGCTTGTATAATGAAAATGACGGGAAACCTATTGACCCAACTCCGGTAGTAGGCATGGTTGGGGTGATAAATGATTGTAAACATATTTGTACTTTGGATTTTAAAGCTGAAAATGACCTTATTTTTTTATTGGGAGAAAGCCATAACGAATTGGGAGGCAGTGAATATCTGGAGTTTATACATCATAGAAAATGTGGATTACCTCCTATTCTTAATCTTTCCCTGGAAAAAAATATCCAGTCTTTTTGTCGGGAGATGATTGAAAAAGATTTGCTTGCTTCTGCCCATGATTGCTCTTTGGGCGGGCTTGCCATTGCATTATCAGAATCCTGTATCAGTAGCGGTTTAGGAGCTGAGGTTGAATTAAAAACAGATATTCGTTCTGATTGCTGTCTATTTGGGGAAAGCCAATCACGAATTATTGTCAGTGCAAATGCTGAAAAAGCTAAAAAAGTGGCTGAATTTGCCAAAAATGAAAAAATACCCTTCCAGCCATTAGGCTATGTAAAAGGCAATTGCCTAAAGATAAATGATTGGATTAATATTCCAGTTACCCAATTGAAAAAAGCCTGGCATAGAATAAACTTAGACTTAAAGAAGGATAATTGGATGGTAGACTACTTTAAGAATTAAATTTTGTAATATACTATTTCAGTATACTAGAAATTTAAAAGTATATTGACCTAATAAATCAAAGGAGCTAAAGATGAACAGCAATAATCAGGAAGAAAAAGATTTAAATAGCATTTTAGAAGAAAACGATCTTACTGAAAGTGAATATAAAAAAATACTAGAAACCCTGAAAAGAGAACCGAATGATACTGAGTTAGGACTTTATTCGGCAATGTGGTCAGAACACTGCAGTTATAAAAGCTCAAAACCCGTGCTAAGTATTTTTCCTACCCAGGCTGAATGGGTTCTTTTTGGACCTGGGGAAAATGCAGGAGTCATTGATATAGGAGAAGGCCTGGCGATGGTGATGAAGATTGAAAGTCATAATCATCCTTCGGCAGTTGAACCTTTTCACGGAGCCGCTACGGGTTCTGGTGGGGTGGTAAGGGATATATTGGCAATGGGAGCCCGTCCTGTTGCTCTATTAGGTTCTTTGCGTTTTGGAAGATTTGGGGATTCTCATGTTAAGTATTTAGTTAATGAAGTAGCAGAAGGTTTAGCCTTCTACGGGAATAATATTGAAGTACCTACTGTAGGCGGAGAAACATATTTCTTAGATAGTTATCAGGGTAATCCTCTCGTAAATGCTATGTGTGTTGGTTTAGTAAAAAAGGAAGATATCGTAGTTGCCGTAGCTGAGGGAACAGATAGTATAGTTATTTTAGCGGGAGAAAAAACCGGCAGAGACGGAGTAGGCAGTGCCAGTTTTGCCTCACGAGAATTAGAAGGAAAAGAGAAGGAAATTGAACATCCTCCCATACCTCAGGGTAATCCGTTTTTAGAGAAGAAAATAATTGAGGCATGTTTGGAGCTTGTAAACAAGGGGCTTATTTCGGGGATGCAGGATTTAGGTGCAGCTGGATTGATAAGCTCTAGCTGTGAAATGGCCAGCAAGGGGAATTGTGGAATTGAATTAAATCTTTCCCTGGTCCCCCGAAAAGAAAAAAATATGACTCCAAGAGAGATTATGCTTTCGGAAACCCAGGAAAGAATGTTATTAGTTGCTAAAAAGGATAAGCAAAAAGATATAGGGGAAATATTTGATAAGTGGGGGATAGAACACACAGTTATAGGGAAAGTAACTTCAGATGGTATTTTACGTTTAAAAGAAAAAGAGAAAATAGTAGCACAAGTACCGGCAAAATCTTTAGCTGAAGATGTCCCTATTCGCTATTATAATAGCAGGGTTCCTGCTAAACTCAAAGAAATCCAAAAGTTAAGTTTAGAAGATGTATCTCAGCCTGCTGATTTTAATCAGGCATTGTTAAAGATATTGGCTTCTCCTAATATTTGCAGCAAGAGTTGGGTTTATAAAGATAGTAAGAAAATAAGCGCAAAAGGTACTGAGGTTGTGCTGTTTCCGGGAGATGATGCAGGTATATTAAAAATAGAGGGAAGTGATAGGGCTATTGCCTTTAGTGCCGATGGCAATAGTAGATACTGTTATCTTAATCCATTTGTAGGTGGAGAAATTGCAGTTGCTGAGGCGGCGCGGAATCTTTCCTGTAAGGGTGCTGTTCCCATGGCGATTACCGATAATCTAAACTTTGGAAATCCGGAAAAAGAAGAAATATTCTGGCAGCTGGAAGAATCGGTTAAAGGTATTAGTGAGGCATGTGAAGCATTTGGTGTTCCGGTTATCAGCGGGAATGTTAGCTTGAACAATGAAAGTAATGGAGAAGCTATATACCCAACTCCCATTATAGGTATGGCGGGAATAATCGAAGATTTTGATCAGCTTTGCACGATGTCATTCAAGAATGAGGGTGATTTAATTGTGCTTCTAGGAGAAAACAAAGAAGATATAGGTGGCAGTGAATATTTAAAGGTTATTCATAATATAGAAAAAGGGTTACCTCCCCAAATGGATTTAAGTTTGGAGAAATCAGTTCAGGATGCATGCAGGGAAAGCATTCAGGCCGGGATAATATCTTCAGCTCATGATTGTTCTGACGGGGGATTAGCCGTTACCCTGGCGGAATGTTGTGTAACAGGCAAAAAGGGAATAAAATTAGAGATGAATGCTGAGATTAGAAATGATGCTCTTCTTTTTGGTGAAACTCAGTCACGAATCGTGGTTTCCTTTCCCGAAAAGAATCTAGATACCTTAAAAGCCATTACTGATAAATATGAAGTTCCTATGCAGATATTAGGTAAAGTTGAGGGAAACAGCTTAAAGATTGGCAGTCTGGTTGATGTAGAAGTAGAGCAACTCAAAAAAGTATGGGAGAGCGGCGCAGACAATGAATGAAGAATGCGGTGTTTTTGGTATTTTTAATCAAAGTCAACAAAAACTGGATGTAGCAAAGTTAGCTTATTTAGGCATTTTTGCACTTCAGCATCGAGGGCAGGAAAGTGCCGGTATCGCGGTTTCCAGTGGGAAAAATATATTAATTTATCGCGATCTGGGTTTGGTGTCCGAAGTATTTGATGAAGGAATTTTAAATACCTTACAGGGGAATGCTGCTATTGGCCATGTGCGATATTCGACAGCCGGTGCTAATAATTGGGAAAATAGTCAGCCAATTCTAAACCAATATCCCGGAGGATCTTTTTCCCTTGCCCATAATGGCCACCTGATTAATCAGAATGAGTTGAAAGAAAATTTATCTTCAAAGTCATTGCTTCTTAAAAAACGTAATGCAGATAGTCATTTGCTTTGTCAATTGATTGGTGCGACTGAGAAAAAAGATATTGAAAAGGCCTTGGAAGAAGTAGTTTTAAAAATAAAGGGTGCTTTCTGTCTGGTTGTTCTAACTGAGAATAAATTAATAGGTTTGCGTGATAATTTTGGTTTTCATCCCCTTGTTTTGGGTAAATCAGAAGAAGGTTATGTAATTTCCTCAGAGGATAGTGCTTTACCTTTAATTAATGCAAAATATATTCGGGAAATAAAACCGGGAGAAATGGTAGTAATTGAAAAAAATAGTTGTAAATCCAGACAACTTATACCGTGCAAACAAAAAGCTTTATGTATTTTTGAGCACATTTATTTTGCCCGGCCCGATAGTAATGTATTTGGAGAAAACGTAGCGGTTATAAGAGAGAGAATTGGTCAGAAATTAGCTCAAGAACATCCGGTTGATGCAGATATGGTTATCCCGGTTCCGGACTCGGGACGTTTTGCTGCATTGGGCTATTCCCAGGGATCAGGTATTCCTTATCAGGAAGGTCTTCTTAAAAATCCCTACATTGGGCGTACTTTTATTCAGCCGAACCAGATACTAAGAGAACATTCCGTTAAGTTAAAACTTTCTCCCATCCCTGGTATTGTAAATGGAAAACGGATTGTGATGGTTGATGATTCAATTGTAAGAGGAACTACCAGTAGAAAACTGGTCAAATTACTGAAAAATGCCGGTGCCAAAGAAGTACATGTCAGAATTAGCTCTCCTCCTGTTAATTGTCCCTGCCATTATGGTATTGATACACCTAAGAGAGAAGAGTTGTGGGCAACTCGATTCTCTGTTGAGCAAATCAGTCAATGGATAGGTGCAGATTCTTTAGGCTATATAAGTCTGGAAGGTTTAACCGGTGTTTTTGAAAAAAATCAACCTTCGGATTTTTGTACCGCCTGTTTTAGCGGAAAATATCCAATATGAAAATAGTATCGAGTATATAGTATGTAGTATCGAGTTAAATATAGTAATAAGTAATAAGCCAAAATAATGCTAAAATGTACTAAATAAATTAGTATCGGGTATCGAGTATGTAGTATCGAGTGAAAACCTGTGAGAATAGATATGAGGATATTGTCGAATAACAAAATAATGCAAGAATGCATAAATGTATTAATGTAACTATGGGAAATAAAATATATTAAAATAATAGACCTATCTAACTACTAACTAATAGATTAATCCATATTATTTAGCAATAAATAAATTTTAAGAATTTGTGTTAATATTTGGACTCAATACGCGATACGCACGACTCGATACTTTTTCAAGTATGTATTCTTACAATTAAAGGAAGGAACGGGTGCATAAAATGAAAGATGCCTATAAAAAATCCGGAGTGGATATTGAATTAGCCAACACTATTATCGATAAAGTTAAGCCCATGATTAATTGAGACGATAGGCTGGTAGTCTGGACTAACTCATAGTACTCTTGAGGACGGGAAAGCCGGCCACCTGGGGAAGGGGTTAGCACTAATACGTAAAGGAGAGGAGAAACATATGCTGTCTACTAAGGCAGGAAAGATTGTATCTACTGAGGTACAATTTGATATGCAAACAAAACTGAACCTTATAACCGAACATACTATTAAAGACAAAGACTTTAAATTTACCAGTCTTGCGCATTTACTAAACGAGATATCACTAAAAGAATGTTTTCATATGTTGAAGAAGAACAAAGCACCCGGTCAGGATAAGGTAACCTATGAGGAATACGGAGATTACCTCTTTACCAACATACAGAAATTAGTAAAGAGGATGAAAGCAGGCAAATATTATCCGCAACCGGTAAGAAGGGTCTACATACCCAAAGGAGAAGGTAAGAAAAGACCTCTGGGAATACCAGCACTGGAAGATAAGATAGTGCAAATGGGAATAACCAGAATACTAAATGCCATATTTGAGCCGAACTTCCTGGACTGTTCCTACGGGTTTAGAACCGGAAAAAGTTGTCATCAAGCATTAAAACAGTTAGACAACAGCATAATGACCAAACCGGTAAGCTACCTAATAGATGCCGACATACACAACTTCTTCGATAATGTAGACCATGACTGGATGATGAAGATGCTTGAGGAGAAGATAGCGGATAAGAATTTACTTAAGATCATAAAGAAATTCCTCAAAGCAGGAGTAATGGAAGCAGGAAAGCTATACCAGACAGAAGCAGGGACACCGCAAGGTGGTCTCATTTCACCGACCTTAAGCAACATCTACCTCCACTATATACTTGATTTATGGATGGAGAAGATAGTAAAAAGGGATACATCCGGATATGTGGAGCTGTTGCGCTATTGTGATGATTTCATAGTCTTGGTGCAGTACAAGAATGAAGCTAAAAAGATATTAGAAGAACTTGCTAAACGGCTAAACAAATTTGGACTTGACCTGTCCAAGGAGAAGACCAGGCTGATTGATTTTGGAAGGTATGCGAATGTAAATGCGAATGACAAGAAACCGGATACCTTTGATTTCCTGGGATTCACTCACTTTAGCGACAAGACCAGAAAAGGCAAATTCAAGGTAGGTAGAAAGACCAGGAGGAAGAAGTTTACCCTAAGCTTAAAGGAGATGAATAGCTGGCTGAAGGCAATAAGGAACAGGGTTAAAGCCAAAGAGTGGTGGAAGATAGTATCTGCCAAATTAAGAGGACACTATGAATACTACGGTATAAGCGGTAATGGTACTGCAATCAAAGACTTTTACCAATTAACCCTTAAACTTATATTCAAATGGATTAACAGGCGGAGCCAGAAGAAGAGCTTGAACTGGAAACAGTTCATAAACTATCTTAAATATTATCCGCTGCCTTTACCTAAAATCAAACATAATATCTATATCTTTAATAGTGTATAAGTGAGTATTAGTGAAGAGCCGGATGTGGGAAAACTACAAGTCCGGTTCTGTGAGGGGTGAGCTATAATTTAGCTAGGGAACTAATATTGTGACACTTCCCGAAGGAAACAGGAAGTAAACAGGGAATACAAAGCCGTTCCTAAGGTTGAGAGACACTCATCTACTCGACATGTAGTTCGAGTGAAAACCTGTGAGAATAGATATGAGGATATTGTCGAATAACAAAATAATGGAATGCATAAATGTATTAATGTAACTATGGGAAATAAAATATATTAAAAATAATAGACCTATCTAACTACTAACCAATAGATTAATCCATATTATTTAGCAATAAAATTTAAGAATTTGTGTTAATATTTGGGATCAATACGCGATACGCACGACTCGATACTTTTCAAGTATGTATTCTTACCGATTAAAGGAAGGAACGGGTGCATAAAATGAAAGATCATAAAAAACTGGAGTGGATATTGAATAGCCAACAGTATTATCGATAAAGTTAAGCCTATGATTAATTCAACACACATACCCGGTGTTATGAACGAGATTGTACCTTGCCGGGTTGTTTTCTCTTCCCAGGAAAAATCGGAAGATCCGGTTTTAGTCTCAGGTACTGATGGTGTAGGCAATTCAAATTAATGATTGCCAATTTAATGAAAAGCATAATACAATAGGTAATAGCTGACCTGGTAGCAATGGTAAAATGATATTTAACCTGTGGTGCCAAACCTATTTTTTCCTGATTAACGGCAACAGGAAAACTGGAAAAGAGCAAAATGTTTGATATTATAAAAGGAATTACCTAGGTGCAAAAAGCAGGATGTGCACTGTTGGGTGGAGAAACAGCAGAGATGCCCGGATTTTATCCAAAAGGGAATATGATTTATCTGGATTTGCCGTAGGATTGTAGAAAGAAAAAAATTATAAACCGGTGAAAACATTAAACCGGAGATATCCCAATTGGTATGGCTTCCTCAGGGTTGCATAGCAATGGATTTTCCTGGTACGTAAAATATTGCTTGAACAGGAAAAATTGATTTAAATGAGTTTTCGGGAAATTTAAATATAAGCCTGGGAGAAGAATTACTCAAACCTACCAGAATATATGTAAATGGCATTTATCATTACTGAAAAATTTCACTAAAGGTATTCTATATCACCGGTGGAGGGATTTTAAGATAACATTCCCCGTAGGTTTGGAAAGACAATAAGGTACAGCTGCTAATATATATAAAGATAATTGGCCTCATTTATCTATTTTTAAACTTATTCAGGATAAAGGGAAAATTAGTGATAAGGAAATGTATCACACGTTTAATATGGGAATCAGTCTGGTCATGATAGTAGCAGCTGAGAAAAAGAATCATATTGCAAGATTTAAAACAGTCAGGAGAATCGGCATACCATATTGGGGAAGTTATTATCTGTGATTGTTCCGACGAAAAGAGAATATGTATTTATTGAGGAATGATAATACAAAGATTAAGAAATACAATATTTTTTACCTAAAGTCCCAAAGAGGTTTGAAGAGAAAAGGAAAGAAAAATGATTAATATTGCAGTGTTGGCTTCCGGAAGAGGGACAAATTTACAGGCAATTATTGACGCGATAAAAGCAGAAAAATTGATGGAAAGATAAAAATAGTAATTAGTGATAATCCGGAAGCTTATGCCTTGAAGAGGCCCAGAATAATCAGGATAGACACAATGGTATTTCCTTATAATACAAGAGCAAAGAAGAATATGAGCAGGAAATATTAAATTGCCTTATAACCAATAATATAGACCTAATTTCCCTGGCTGGTTATATGCGCTTATTGGGTTCAAGGATTATTAAAGAATATAGACATCGTATAATTAATATTCATCCCTGCTTTGTTACCTCTTCCAAGGGTTACATGCCCAGAGATCAGCCATAGAATATGGTGTTAAATAAGTGGATGTACCCGTTCATTTTGTTGATGAAGGAATGGATAATGGTCCTATTATTCTTCACAGAAAGCTGTTGAAGTAAGGCAATCTGATATGAGGTTCACTCTTCTAAAAGAATATTAGAATATGAGCATCAACTCTACCCAGAGCAATTCAAAATATTGAAACAAACAAGATACATATTCAAAATAATAAAGTTTATATTAAAGAATAATTTATTTACATGAAAACCACCTTTAAGAAGGTGGTTAAATTGTTTTTACCATAAAAAAGAACAAGAGAATTCATCTGATAATTTTTCACCTGCAGTTCAAAAGCAAAACATTTCTAATGTTTAGAAATATTCAGTTAAAATAGTAGAAAAGCAAAACTAATACTAACCAATAAAAGATTAAACCCTTTTAGAGGTTCTTAAAGCCACCTGCCAAGCGGGTGCGATATTTGCTATTTATGTCCCCAGTTAATCTAAAGTAAGGAAGGGGGTCTGTTAATTGAAAATTACCCACCAATTAGCCCAGCAGATTGTTGATAGACTATCAATATCCTTGGAAAATACATATTATGGATGAGAATGGCTTATAATATAGGTACGGGAGATAAGTAGTTGTCTGAACATCATGAAGGCTATGTGCTGCTCTGGTGATAAAAATAAAGAAAAGATATTTATTTATCCTGAAAATAAAAACCATTTAATTGAGTTAAGGCAGGAGTTAATTTGCCAATTGAAGGATAACAAAAAGTTAATCGGGGTAGTTGGCACAATGGAAATCCTGACGAAGTCGGGCCTCGAGAAGTCATCGCAAGATAATATTTGTATTACGTTACAGCAGCAATTTCGTTGAAAGAGGGTTGACCTGAAGACAGGCCAAAGATAATTTATTCATGACCTTATCTTCTGGAAGAGTGGGTAATGATAATGATTTCGTTGCCGCGCGGGGACAGATTGCTGGCTATGACATTATCTACCCAGAATTGCCTAGTGGTTAATATTTATCGTTTTGGTAAAACAGCCAGGAAGAGTTTACAGAAATACAAAGGGCTAAAAGAAGGAGAAATTATCTGCAGAGGTTAAAGAATGATGTTTTAAGAACAATTCGAGATCTTTTTATTCATCAACCACAGGATATTGTGTCATACATTATGGAGATCGTTTTAAAGTGCTTAAAACTGTCAATCTTCATGATAACCAGAAGTTATTAGAGAAAAAATTTTATAATAACAAGTCGAAAAATAAAAATGCTATTCTAGCACAAAGAAAATTTCAGGCATCCATCGGGATAGGGGAACACCATCCCGGTATTAAAGGAATAAAACGTTCATACCGAGAAGCTTACGTGCCCTGAAATTGGAGATAAAACAAATGACAAAATAGGTATACACCATATTAAATCATTTGGGCATTAGCCGGTTGCTTCGCGGAAATCAGTCCAGAGACCCGCAATGATTCTTTTATTCACTACATCTATAGAGATAATACGGGCAAAAATCAAAGCCGGTTTCTGGGAAACACTACAGGCATTTTTTGATAACAATTCAAACATTACTGATACAGCTAAAAATATATGTTCATCGTAACACTCTTCTTTATCGTTGGAAAGGATAAACAATTTACTGGCCTGGATCCACGAAAGTTCGAGCATGCTTTGCAACCATACATTGTCTTAAAAATGCAATTCCTTCAGGAAGATTGAAAATAAATATTCAGCCACTATTCACCAATTATTAGTCAATATATACATAAATAAACTTCAAATTAACTATAATTATTGTAATAATATCCAAAGAATAAAATGATAAAGTCTTTTATAATATTAATATATAAATATTAGTTAAAATAATAATTTATTCTTAAATATATTCAGAGTAAAGGGAAAAGAGATAAATAATGAAAATTGTTATTGCTCCTGATTCCTTTAAAGGTAGTTTAACTGCAATCGAAGTTTCAGATGCTTTAGAAAAAGGTGTTAAAAAAGCATATCCGAACGCTCAAATTGAAAAGATTCCTATGGCTGACGGAGGAGAAGGTACGGTACAGTGTTTAGTTAATGCTACCCAGGGTAAAATTTACCAGAAAGAAGTAATTGGTCCATTGGGTGAGCAAGTGATTGCATCATTTGGTGTTTTAGGTGACCAAGACACTGCCGCTATTGAAATGGCTTCCGCATCAGGCCTGCCCCTGGTTCCACCTGAAAAGAAAAACCCCTTGATTACTACGACTTTTGGTACTGGTCAATTAATCAAGGCAGCTTTAGATTATGGATGTAGCACGATGATTATTGGTATCGGAGGAAGTGCTACCAATGATGGGGGAGCAGGAATGGTACAGGCCTTAGGTACCTATTTGTTGGATAATAACGAAAAAGAGATAGGTTTTGGTGGTGCACAATTATCCAAACTAAATCGAATTGATATATCTAATCTGGATGAGCGTATCAGCAAAACAAAAATACTAGTTGCTTCTGATGTCCAGAATCCATTATGTGGCCCTACCGGAGCTTCTCGAATTTATGGTCCTCAAAAAGGTGCTACTGAAGAAATGATTGTTACTCTTGATAATTCTTTATCTCATTTTGCTGATATCATAAAACGTGATTTGGGCAAAGATATAAAAGATATACCGGGAGCAGGTGCTGCCGGTGGCCTTGGTGCCGGCTTGATGGCTTTTCTGAACGCAGAGCTGAAACCAGGTATAGATATCGTTATTAATACCGTTCGATTAGAAGAAATAGTACAGGATGCTGATTTAGTAATTACCGGAGAAGGTGAAATAAATGGCTCTACAATTTATGGCAAAACGCCTATCGGAGTAGCCAGAGTAGCCAAAAAATATCAAATACCAGTAGTCTCTGTAAGTGCATTAATAGATGAATCTGGTATAATAGTAAAAGAACACGGTATTGATTATTTAATTAAACCTGAAAATCCTACTATGGAAATAGATTTTCCAAAGTACAGAAAAATTAAATTATTAGCAAATACAATTTCAGATTTTTTAAGAAACAATAGCAATATGTTAAAATTAAGATAAACCAAGGGAGACAAATAATTAACAATTAAATAGACAGTTCAATTTTAAAAAGGTAATTTAAAAATTTCTTAGTAAATATTAATAAATTACTAATATAGCAGTATAGCAGTGAATTTACAGTAAAATATGCAATAGCAGTAGAAAATAAATTAGTTTACATTAAGATTTCCATATCAAACACGGCAATAAGATATACCAACATCCACACTAAAGAAATAGTAATATTAGATTATTTTTATTATTGTTAATAGTTAATTTTTTTCTATGTATAATTTCTATAAAATTATATTTGATTGTCGCTATACTAAATACAAAACATTGCAATGCTAAATATAAGAATGGTAATTGTATTCTTAAAAAAGTGAAAATAGGGGGTGATAAATATATAAAAAAAAGTCCATGTTTTGTTGACATAGACTTAAAAACTAGCAAAAAATCAAACTCGAACTGTTATTTTATTGTCAAGATATATAGGAGGTTAATTATGTTGACATTTAACAGAAAATCATTGCTAACTATTTTACTGATTAGTATATTTTTAGTAGTTGCTTTTACTTTTTCCATGGCTGCGGATAAAATTATTTGGAAATCTTCAGGCCATGGACCGGCGAATGATCCTTCACAAATTTACCATGATAAACTTTGTGAAGCAATTACTAAGGCAAGCGGGGGTCGCTTAGAAGTCAAACCATTTGTTGGCGGTTCAGTTGTACCGGCTTATAAAGAACTTGATGCTGTTAACGAAGGTGTTTTGCAAATGTGTTATACTTGTCCAATGTATAATTTGGATAAATGGCCGGCGGCAGGACTGATTAGTTCCAGACCTGCTGCTCTTGCCGGTGAAGCGTTACGAACCTGGTTTAACTATGGCGGTGGTGCAGAATTGATGAATGAAATGATGGAAGGCTATAATGTTATGACATTTCCGGGGGCGCTCTCCCCATTACCTGAAGAAGTATTTTTCCATTCTAAAGTTAAGCTTGAGACATTAGATGATATTAAAGGACTGAAAGCCCGGTGTATGGGTGATGGAGGAGAAATACTTGCCAGAATGGGTGCAGCTACAGTTATATTGGAAGGCGGAGAGCTTTATGAAGCTATGCAACGGGGGACCATCGATGCCTTCGAATATTCTACTTTAGCCTCAAATTGGGAAATGCATTTTGATGAAGTGGCAGATTATGTCTATCTTTCTCCTACTCGTGCCCCCAGTGACCCACAGGTGTTTTTTGTTAATAAAGACGCCTGGGAAGAACTTCCAGATGATTTAAAACAATTAGTACAGGATGAAATTGATAAATGGACACAGGCTCAGCATGAATATCTGGTCTATGAATCTATTAAAGCTGCTACTAAATTTGCAGAAGTTGGCTGTGAAGTACTGCCAGTCCCTGAAGAAATAGAAAAAGCACTTTTAGAAGAAGCAGAAGAATTCTATGAAGAAAAGGCAGCAGAAGAAGATCAGATATTTGCTGATATTTACTATTCCATGAAAGAATATAGGGATGACTATAATTCAGTTTATTAAGCAAAAGATTATATTTTTAAATGGATTGTTAGGATATAGTTGAAGAATGAATGAGGAGTAAAGAATATGACCGTTATTAGAAAAATTATAAAATTGATTGATTCACTTAGCATACTGTCCGGATCTATTGGGAAATGGTTTGCTTTGCTCCTGGTCTTGGTAGGCGCATATGATACTATTCTACGACATTTTTTTAATGCGCCTACTATTTGGGCTTATGATACCTTGTGTATGGCCGGGGGAACGCTTTACTTACTCGGAGCTTCATATGTTTATTTGAAGGACTCTCATGTTAGGGTTGATGTTTTTTACCGCCTTCTTTCTGCAAGGAAGCAAGCTATGGTAGACATTATATGTTCTATTTTATTTTTTTTCCCATTGATGATTCTTATGCTTAAACTCTCTGTGAGTTGGGCTGCAAGAGCCTGGCGGATTAATGAAATCATGTTTCATAGTTTTTGGTATCCCCCAGCTGGCCCTTACCGTACTGTTTTTGCAGTTGGTATTTTCCTTCTTATTCTTCAGGGGATTGCTAAATTTATCCGGGATCTATATTTAGTGATAAGAGGTGAGCCCATTGATTGAATTAAGCACTGAATTAATCACTTTTCTCATGTTAGGGGGAGTACTTAGTCTTGTATTAACAGGTTTCCCTATTGCTTTTGTTATCGGAAGTGTGGCATTCTTTGTAGGAATTATCACTTTTGGTCCGGATATCACCTATCATATTTTATACAGTCGTTTTTACGGATTATCATTGAATTATCCCTATTTAGCTGTTCCCTTATTTACATTTATGGGGGTTATTCTCCAGCATTCCGGAATAACTAAAGATTTGTATGATGCTTTGTATGAGGCCATGGGTACTTTAAGAGGTGGATTGGCCATAGTTACAGTTCTTTTTGGTACAGTTCTGGCTGCCTGCCTCGGGGTTATTGCCGCTTCAGTGACGATATTAGCTTTGATTGCATTAAGACCAATGGTGGAAAGGAATTATGATAAATCCTTAGCATCCGGATCGATTGTAGCTGCTGGAACACTTGGAATACTTATTCCACCAAGTATTATGCTCGTTGTGTATGGTCCTCAGGCAGGACTTTCTATAGGACAGATGTTCATGGGAGCTATTTTTCCAGGCCTTATTCTATCCGGATTATACGTAGCTTATATAGCTATACGATGTTATCTTCATCCGGAAGATGGTCCAGCATTAACAGCTGAGGAAGTTGCTAAAAGTACTACATTGGGAATACTTACTAAGCTATTAAAATCTCTAGTGCCACCTGTTTTGTTAATTTTAGCTGTATTAGGGACTATTTTTAGTGGAATCGCCCCACCGACTGAAGCAGCTGCCATGGGTAGCATGGCTGCAATCATTCTTGCCATTATCTATCGCAAATTTAGCTGGAACCTGGTTAAGGTAGCCTCACTTGAAACATTAAGGGTTAGTTCTTTTGTAGTTATTCTTGCTGCATTGAGCTATGCTTTTGTGGGCGTCTTTATGAGTGCAGGGTGTGGTGAGGTTGTTACCGATCTTGTTTTAGCAGTTCCTGGGGGTAGATTGGGGTCTTTTGCGTTTATTATGTTTATTGTTTTCTTGTTGGGAATGTTTATTGAATGGATTGGTATTGTTTTTATCATTGTTCCCATCATTTCGCCCATTATTATTGAATTAGGGTTTAATCCCTTATGGGCAGGGATGATGGTCTGTATTAATTTACAGATGGCTTTTCAGACACCACCAATGGCAATGTCTATTTTTGTCTTAAAGGGAAATGTACCAAAAGATCTTGATGTGACACTGGGAGATATTATAAGAGGTGTTATTCCATTTGTCATTATAATTGCATTTACCTTAATCCTTTGTTCCATTTTCCCGGGAATAATTACCTGGCTACCACAAAGAATGATTGGTATAGGAGGCTAAAAGTTACATTAGTGTAAAACTGAATTTAATCAAACCAAAGACATAAAAAGTTTAAAATATTTTGACTGAATTAGATTTATAGTGATGTTTTTTTGACTGAAGTTTAGTTTTTTAAAGAAAAATAAGCGCTATGTAGATACTTATTTTGAATTTCTTAACAATATCAAACAAAAATGAATAGTACAATAAACATAGGGAGGGGAAAATATTGAATGAACAAAAGAAAAATTATTTTAGGGATTCTTGTAAATAATATTGTGGGCGAAAGCCCATTTTTGGCTGAACATGGTATTTCTATTTTAATAAAAATTTTGGGAGAGGATAAAGAAGAAATTCATTTACTTGATTGCGGTAAAAGCGATTCTACTTTACTTCATAATATAGAAGCCTACGGGATAGACCCATCACAATTATTGTTTCAAACAATTATTCTCAGTCACGGTCATTATGACCATACAGGTGGGATGAAAGGGTTGTTGGAGAATATGTCCCAAACTGTACCCATTATTGGTCATCCGGATATTTTTATTTCTAGAATCACTTATGTAGATGGTTTTAGAAGCATATCATGCCCATTTACACAATCAGAAATCAGGCAAGCCGGGGGAGAACTACTTCTAACCCGTGACCCAGTTACAATCAATGATTTTCTAATGACTACCGGTGAGATTCCCCGTAGAAATAAATTTGAGATAAATCCTTTTTTTCGAAAGATATGCAATGATCAATGGGTTACGGATGAAGTTGATGATGATTTATCACTTATTATTCATGTAAATAAGGAAAGTTTTTTCCTGTTATGCGGATGTTGTCATGCCGGTTTAATTAATACTTTAGAAAGAGTGAAGGAGTTAACAGGTAAAGAAAAATGTTATGGTATTATGGGTGGTCTCCATCTTGTTGGCGCTTCGCGGGAAAGAATTGATTTTACCATCAATGAGTTACAAAAATGGAATCCTGAGGTTATTATTCCTTTGCATTGTTCTGGAAGAGAGGCAATGTGTGCTTTAAAAAACTATTTTCCAAAAAGGACAAAGTTATTTAGCTGTGGTGATTCTTTTTCATTACCAATTGAATAATCATTCATAATATTAATAGTAATTAAAATTAGCTAGAATCCAAAATTTATAGAGTATAAAGTGGTAAATATAAATTACTATATTCAAGATATAGATACTTTCAACCAGAGACAGATTAATATCGAATATTTAAATGATTATATTTCTTTGAAGGTACCTTACAGCTATGAGACATTATATTTAAAACCCATCACTACTTTGGCAGAGATAAAAAAAGGGATTGAAAATACTTTTGAAGAACCTGTAAATAATAAAACAATTGACGGAATAGTTTCTTTACTTACAAAACTTTCCAGTGATATTACGGTAGCCATTGTCGTCTCTGATTATATCCGTTCGGTGCCTTGCTAATATAGGTATGATAGCACATCCCTCTTAAATATAAAAAAGTAAAATTACATTTCATAAAAAATAAAAAGGTAATTAATCATAAGACAATTTCTAAATTGATAGTTTTTCTTGTCCATAAGGTTCATAGTAATAGTGTATGAGGGTTTTATTAAGGGATTGTTGTTCAACATATAAAAGGCCGTATTTGGTTATGAATTACTAAATATTCTATAAGATGAGGAATGGTACAAAATGAAAAAATCTTCTTCTGAACCAATTAAAATTAGAAAAATAAAACAGATATTTTGTCAAGATAGTATTTCTGATATTCCCAGATATATTCATCAGGCATTTAAAAACTCTGACTTGCCATCTAAAATCAAGCCTGGTGATAGAATCGGAATAACTGTCGGCAGCAGAGGAATCAATAATATAAAGTCTATTGCTCAGCAAATCATTAAGGAATTAAAAGCAATTAATGCCAAACCATTTATCCTGGCAGCTATGGGTAGCCACGGTGGTGCTACCAGCCAGGGACAGAAAGGAATACTAGCCTCTTATAATATTACCGAACAGGAAATGGGTGTACCTATTTTATCGGCAATGGATACAGTCCAAATTGGAGCAATAGATAATAATGTTCCTATCTATTTTAGTAAAGAAGCATTAAAAGCAGACGGAATTATTGCCCTAAACAGAGTAAAATTGCATACGGATTTCAAAAGCAACTTAGTGGAAAGTGGAATTTCCAAAATATTGGTAATTGGGTTAGGTAAAGGAGATGGTGCTGAGTCTATTCATTCCTTAGGTGTATACGGGTTAAAAAAGATTATCCCACAGGCAGCTAAATTAATTATTGAAAATGCTCCTATTGTTCAGGGAGTAGGTATCTTAGAAAATGGTTATGACCAAACAATGGAAATCAAGTTCTGTCCCCCGGAAGATATTATTAAAATTGATACTCAATTATTAAAAAAATGTAATGAGGTTTTCCCTTCTTTACCATGTGACAATATTGATGTATGTATTGTTCAGGAAATGGGGAAAAATATCAGCGGTACCGGATTGGATACCAATGTTATCGGAAGATTGGGTATTAATGGCGAAAAAGAAGTAGGCAAACCAAGAATAAATAAATTAGTTGTATTTGATATTACCGAACAATCTCATGGGAATGCCTTGGGTGTTGGCCTATCTGATGTAACTACCCGCAGGCTTGTCAATAAAATAAATTATCAGGACACCTATGCCAATACGATAACCAGCACTTTTCTAAATCGGGCAAAGATTCCGATTACTGCTGAGACAGAAAAAGAAGCTGTAGAAATAGCACTGAAAACTTGCTGGCAAATTGATAGAAAAAAAATAAGATTCCTGGTCATAAAGAATACCCTGGACCTTGAGAACCTCTACGTTTCAGAAAGCATTTGGAATGATATTAAAGAAAATAAAAATATCAAATCATGTGGAGATTGGGAAGAATTATCTTTTGCGCATGATGGAAAAATGAAAATAAAATTTTAATTAAAAATATCACAGATATCATAGCTCTTGAAAAAATAGTTATTACGTTTCATTTTCAGTAGTAATAAGACTGGAAATTTATACAACTAAAAAGTACCTGGAAGCTGCTAAAGTCTTATTGTCTTTTTTTTATTTAACTTCTCTATTTATTCAGAGAAAACTTCTATTTGTTTGTCACCTTTATGAGGATAGAGTTTTTTCTTTAAGGGTTCAATTAGACTTTCTAAATACTGATTGGTAGCCAGGTTATTTTTAACCATACTTTCAAAAAAAACGATTTTAATCAATTGACTATGGGATAATCCTACTTTACTGGCCATAAAAGTAATCGAGCCATTAGTGGAAAGGGATGGTGTCCCGTTTATATCAATAACATAAAGATTGCCTTCTGAATCTTGCTTAATATCGAGGCGAATTATATCGCTAGCTTTAACAGCTGAGAAACTTTTTACAGATATATCTACAAGTGATAAAAACAGGGGATGTTTTTGATCAATAATTTCAAATTGGTTTTGCATGCGATGTTCTTTGTTTTTGGTTCCGGTATAGCGGATTCCCCAGTTCTTCTGGAAAGCAACAATGGGAAGTATATATTTGATTTCACTTCCCAATACGCCCACGGTAAACTCTTGTCCGGATAGATATTTTTCTACAATCAGTTTTTCCGGTCCCAGAGTTCTTTTAAGATATTCTATTTTATGCTTAAATTCAGTTAAATTATGCACTACTGATTTAGGTGTTATTCCGATACTGTCTCCTCCGCCGGCGGGTTTAATCATAAGAGGATATCCAATTCGGTTTATTTCTTTCAGAAAGCGTTTTTTTCTAAAACGATAATGAGCATCAAATACAAAAAAATTAGGAGAAGGTATTCCTTGCTCCTGTAACCTTTGATAGGTAAAGTCTTTATTTCGGCATATTTCCATGCTTTCTACACTGGCATGACTGGATGGAATGCTATGTTTCTTTAATTGTTCACGCACCCGAGCAGCCCCATGGCCGTCGTATAATGTATTTGGATGATCCTTGTATCCTTCCGCTAGAACGAAAGCAAAATCAATAGGTTGATTCTTTGAAATAAAGCTTTCCATTTGATTTGGATTGTAAAGATCCAGGGATAAAATATTGCATTTTGTTTTAATTAATGCTTCCCTAACAGCTTTTACATCTGTATCAAGTGTACATTCTCGAAATAAACCATTTTTGTATTTTTTACTAATTTGGTTATATACAAATAAAATATTTTTTGGCAATATATTCACCTTCTTTATTAATTTTTTTGATAAATCAATTATCGGAACTTGTTGTAATAATAGCCTAATCAATACACAATCATTTCCAACTCCAGAGACAATTTATAAAATTTATTTGTTGTTTTATTTGATTATAATAATATTGGAGTGGAAAGAGCATTGATAGATATTGGTTTAGTTAAAAATACTAATAGAAATAAAATTGCCAGCAGAGGGAATCAAACTGCTTGGTTGTATGTCGAAAAAATATATTTTTCAATTTGCAGTACTTTATATAAAATAATATCATTATCAGAATCCTTAAATCAAAAGTAATAACATTATTAGAGTTAGAATTAGAATAAGTATACTCATTATACTATAAACCTAAGGTAAATCATATAACGATTTCTTCTATATAAGAATATGGTGTACTTATGATCAAGAAAAATATTATATTTTTAGGGTATTAGGGTATGTAGAATAACCTTATATTTCAATGAATATTTTTACTTCTTCGTCCGTTAAAAAGTTGCTCTACTTTCTTGAGCTCAGTTGATTTGGCAAATACAATAACTTTATCTCCCTCGGCAATAAAATCTTCTCCATGAGGAATAATAACTTCTTCTTTTCTGATAATTGCACCAATAATGGTATTTTGGGGAAGATCAATTGATTTTAAGGGTTTATTAATGATTTTGCTGTATTCATGGGCAACGAGTTCGATAACTTCAGCTCCGCCTTCTTTCAAAAGGGTCAAGGAAATCATTTCTCCTCTCCTTAGGAAACGTAAAATAGCCGAGGCAGTAGTTAAACGCGGATTAACTATTGCATTAATTCCGATTCTTTCTAAAATGGGAATGTAATTAGTTCGACTAATCTTTGCTATTACTTTTTTAGTACCAAGGTGTTTAGCCAAAAGAGATACTAGTAAGTTTTCTTCATCATAACCGGTAACTGCGACAAAACCGTCAATTGTTTCAATTCCTTCTTCTTTTAAAAGATCGATGTTGGTTCCATCCCCGTTGATTACAAGAGTCTGAGGTAATAATTCTGCAATTTTTTCACACTTTGCCTTGTTTACTTCAATAAGCTTAGTCTTGATACCTATTTTATTTAATAAAGAAGCAGTTTGAATACCTATATTGCTTCCGCCTAAAATAAGCACATTTTGCATAGCACATGATTTTTTATTGCAAATCAATTCCAGATCTTCATAATTTTCTCTTTTAAGTAAGATATATACCTTATCATCTAACAATAATTCATCATCACCGCTTGGGATAATCAGTTTATTTTCCCGATAAATAGATGCCAATAAGGTGTTTGGTCCAAAGTTAATATCCTTAATTTTTTTATTGGCACATTTGCAGCCTTCTTCAATTTTCAAACCGAATAAAGATATTCGACCGCCAGTAAAATTTTGAGCTTCGCTAACATTGGTTGGGGTTTTTAAAAGTTTAATAATTTCTTTGGCTGTAGCCCTTTCCGGATTGATGACAAAATCTATTCCTAATTTTTCCTTGGAAAGTGAGTTACTATACATATACTCGGTGTTTCTAATCCGGGCAATCTTTTTTGCAACATTAAATTGTTTGGCCGTCATACAGGCTATCATATTAACTTCATCGGAACGGGTAACAGCAATAAGCATATCAGCTTGTTTGATCCCTGCTTGTTCCAATATTCGTACATTGGCACCATTTCCCACGATGGTCATTATATCTAAATTATTATCTAAATCCTGTCTGATGTCATCTCTCTTATCAATAATAGTAACATCATGGTTTTCAGCTGAAAGTGTCTGGGCAATCTGACTGCCTACCTTGCCTGCACCGATAATAATAATTTTCACAATATTCACCTCTTCGAATAGTCCTTATTGAAATAATATTTTGGGATAAAGATTAGGTAGTCATTAAAGATAAAATGAGAAACTAATTTTTTTTAGTTTCTCATTGATAATAATTAATAATTTATTTGTTTTTTAATACAGATTATCTTGTTTATGGGACTGCCTAATAACAGGTATAGATAAAAATTGTTGTTATCTATATCCACTGTCATCCTCTAAAAAATTTAATTCACACTACCTTTATTTTTTACTATTCGAGGGCATTTTATACCCTTTTTGAGTTTTTGTCAACCAGCAATTATGCTATATTTATTGTAGTAGAAATGTTATGATTTATAATAAAATATCGTTTAGTCTTGAATGTATATTGATATTATTAGAATATTATCAGATTAGATGTATATTTAGTCAAGAAAGGTGAAAAAACTGTATTCAATTAAGAAAAAACCCCGTTTACTTCTAATTAATCCATGGATATATGATTTTACAGCTTACGATTTTTGGTCTAAACCTCTGGGCTTACTCTATATTGCTTCCTTATTAAGAAAAATAGGTTATCAAATAGATTATATTGATTGCATGGATCGCTATGATAAGGAATTGTTAAAAATCCAAAACCGTATTTCACCTGAAAATAATCAGGATGGTACAGGGCCTTTTATAAAAACAAATATTCCTAAGCTAGCTATATTGCAACATATCCCTAGAAACTATACGCTATGGATTGGCTGAAGATATTTTTTATGAAAAATAAAACAGATAAAAACCAGATGCAGTCTGGTAACCTCAATCATGACTTATTGGTATCCGAGTATTCAGAGTAATTGAATCTAGTAAAAACATTTTCCTGATTGCCCGGTAATTTTAGGGGTATTTATGCTACACTGTGTTATGAACATGCAGTAACCTTTATCGGGAGTTGATTTTGTTCTGAAGAATCATCAAGTTTCACATTTAGTAAGATTGTTGAAGGATATTCCTGAATACAGGGGAATCAAGCAATGCTAAATGATAATTTTCAGAATTTAGTTCTTTCCCCTATCCGGCATGGGACTTGTATCCAGATTTGGATTATATTTGCCTTTATTACCAGCAGGGGGATGTCCTTTTCGATGTAGTTATTGCGCATCATATCTAATTAATCCTTACCTGGAATTCAGGAGCTCTTCTTGCGTTATGGAAGAGATTGTTCGATGGAAGGAAGAGAAGGGGGTTAATCATTTTGTTTTTTATGATGATGCTCTTTGGTCAACGCAAAAATTAAACTTTATTCCTTTAATGGAAATGTTAAAAAAAAGAAATGTGAACATTAATTTTCATACACCCAATGCCCTTCATGCCAATTTGATTACCTATCCTATTGCCCAATTGATGATGGAAAATGGTTTTAAAAGAGTCTGGTTAGGATTTGAAACTGCTGATGATGAATTACAGAAAACAACCGGTGGGAAAATAGACAACACAGGGTTTAAAAAAGCAGTTGATATTTTGTTAAAATCAGGTTTTTCTAATGAGCAGATCTGCGCCTATGTTTTGATTGGCTTACCGGGCCAGAGTTTTAAAAGCGTACTTGATTCAGTTTATTTTGTCATGGATACAGGTATAAAACCTTACTTGGCAAAATTTTCTCCTATTCCCGGGACTAAAATATGGAGTAAGGCGATAGAAGAATATAAGTTTCAGGAACCAGTTGATCCGCTTTTGCACAATGATGCTTTGATGCCTTATAACTCTCCAGACATCAATCCTAAAAAATACTATCAAGTAAAGGCCTTAATACAAGATTTTAAGTTATAAGATAGTTTTTGATAGATTATTAATAACCATTGTTATTTTCTCATTAAATTTGCTATAATAAAAAAAGACCAATAATTACAATTAATCTTGACAGTTTTTTGGGAGCTGGACATTGAGAAATAAGTTTTATTTTTATGTAGAAAAGATTAAAGATAAATCATACAAATAGTAAAAGAATATTTAGAACATTGAAAAAATAGTTGATGGTATAAGTTATAGGAGGTTTTATTAGATGGAATTGTTAAAAGTATCTTCAAAATCCAGCCCAAAAGCAGTTGCTGGAGCACTTGCAGGAGTAATCCGAGAGGAGGGTAAAGCTGAATTACAAGCAATTGGGGCAGGAGCCGTTAACCAAGCAATCAAGGCAATTGCAATTGCCCGGGGATATACTGCAACTAGCGGTATTGACCTTGTTTGTATTCCAGCCTTTGTAGATGTGGAAATTGACGGAGAAGAGCGAACTGCAATTAAATTTTTAGTTACACCAAGCTGAAAACTAGCTTTAGTTATTATTTCTAAATATTTATTTGATAAGCTAAAGGTTTATTGCTATCGATTGATTAATAAGGAGTATATGTCATGCAAGAAGAGGATAAAAATTTAAAAAGTGAAAAAGAAAAAAATGGTGAACAATTGACTGAAATAACTGAAAAAACGAAAACAAAAGGAAAGACTGACAATAGTGCATCGATCAAGAAAGATGTTACTAAAAACAATTTAGGTGAAATCAAGATTGCAACGGAAGTTTTAGCAACTATTGTTAGTCGTATAGTAATTAATACTCAAGGTGTAGCTGGATTAGTAGCACATTCCAAAGGTGGTTTTGGAACACTACTTGGTGTCAAAGAGATGGAAGAGGGAATTAAAGTAGACCTGATAGATGAAAAACATATGTCTGCCTATATTTCGGTTATTGTTGAATACGGTTCAGTGATTATTGATGTAGCAAAAAATATTCAATCAGCGGTAAAGATTGAAATTGAAAAGAATGCCGGACTTATGGTCAAAACAGTAGATGTTAACATTCTGGGTATACAAATGGCCAAGAAAAACGCAAAGAACTAAGATATTAAAATTGAAAAGCTTTAATAAAAAAACAGGCCTGTTTATTGAAATTTCAGCAGGCCTGTTTTTGGTTTTTAAAAACTCAATTATTGATTTACCTTTTCTTTTAATTCTTTACCAGCCTTAAAAAATGGAACACTTGCTTCCGGAAGAGAAATATTTTCGCCAGTTCTTGGATTGCGGGCTGTTCTAGCTGCTCTTTCTCTAACACCAAAGGTTCCGAAACCAACTAACCTAATAGATTCTTTTCTGGCTAGAGCTTCTGCAATATTATCAAAAACACATTCTACCGCAGCTTTGGCATGAGCCTTTGTTACACCTCTATCACATGATACTTTATCAATTAGTTCACTTTTGTTCAAAATATGACACCTCCTTTCTTATATGAACAAAATATTCTGTTTTGTTTTACTATTTATTTTAAAAATCTTTCCTAAAAAATGAACTCACATTACAATCAGAATATTAAAAATAAAAGGTTTTGTCAATCATTTTTGCTATATTATATTGAAAAAATAGGGATTACAGAGAGAAATGACAAAAATATTTTATTAGAATTTAATCCCACGACATTTTTTTGTTACAAATCCGAGTTCAATGGACCAGGAATTATTCTAATTGATATTTTAAATTGAATGTGATTAACAATAAAGTTATGGTATAATTTATTATAAATTGATTCGTAGGTTAATAAGAAAAACATTTTGTATTATCAAGGAGGTTAAATTATGAAATTACTTGCTAAAAAAGACAAAAAGAGCCAATTTAGCAAATTTCCATCTTTTGTCTATACTATCCTATATATTTTAATTTTGTTAATAAGTATCTCATTCATATTTACTGCAAGTGCGCAGGAAGACATAAAAAAAAGTATTCAGGTTATTAATCCCAGACCAGATTTTGCCCTTTCACTAAGATTAGATAAGGGTACAGGCGCTACCTATGCTCCGGGTGAGAGGATTCGGATTTATTTTAGGTCTACCAAAAGTGCCTATGTTACAATTTTTGGATACGATAGTCGTGGAAACATCCGATTACTATTTCCTAATCAATATCAGAGAAGTCATTCTATAGAGGCCAATCGTGAATATCATATTGATGGTGTGATAGAAAAGGGTACATCTACTGGTATTGAGTATGTACAGGGGTTTGCAACTGCAGAACCTGTTATTGTGACGCGAGAAATGGAGAGAAAGCTTGTAGAGGAAAATTTTCCGATAATTGGGGAAGGAATTAATATATTTACCAAAAGAATTAAAGGGGTTTTATCGGCCTTACCTCCGCAAAGATGGGTCAGCAGCGAGATCTTGCATTATCAGGTAATAAACCGGACTGCAGAAAACGGGCAATTACGGGTTAGTTCATCTCCTTCAGGAGCTGAGGTTTATTTGAGCAATCGCTATGCAGGGAGGACTCCACTTTCTATGGAGCAGATACGGGTCGGAGAGTATGTAATGCGGATTGAACATCCTGGTTATCAAATATGGAGTAGAACAATACGAATTAATCCCAATAGAACGACAACTATGCATGCTGATCTGGAAAGAATCAAACAATATGGCTCTATTGCTATTCGATGTAATGAGGATGATGCCCGAATCTATCTGGACGGTCAATACAAAGGCCAAACAGAGAGAAACAGGAACGTAATCTTAGAGCAGGTATCAGAAGGTTCCCATGATGTTAGAATAACCTTGAGCACATATCAGGATTGGTCTCAGAGAGTACAGGTAAGACCTAATCAAAGAATACAATTAAATGTAAACCTTGAAAAAGTTATGCGGACTGGTACTTTGGAAATTGATAGTAATGTGGATAACGCCAGGATTTATCTAGACGGAGAATATCAGAGGAGAACCTCTATCAACAGAAGTGTGATAATCGATAATATTCGCGAAGGTATTTATGAATTACGAATTATGAAAGAGGGATATTTAGATTATATAAATAATATAAGAATTACACCTGGACAAACTTATTACATCGATGTAAGATTGGAGCCCGAACAAAAAGAAGGTGCTATTGCTATTAATTGCAATGAAAGCAATGCCAGAATATTTATCAATGGTGTTTACAATACGACAACTTTTGCCAATCAGACCAGGATTATTGATGAACTCCAAGAGGGAGTTTACGAAATAGTAGTGATAAAAGATAGTTTTCGTACCTGGTTAGATGAAATTAGAGTTTACCCCGGAGAAACTACCTCTGTGTTTGTAAATTTAATCAGGGTTGAAAATTATTAATAGGTGATTAATAATATATTTTAGGTAAAAATAAAGCTAAGGGAAAACAAAAAATAGTAAAAAATTAGACAGGAGGATTAAACAAAATATGGCAAATGTTGATTTGAAACGGCAAATGGGTAAATTGCATAAGGAAATGCCAGATGTTATGAGAAAAGGGTTTGATCCGCTAAGCGAACAAGCCCTAAGAGATGGTGCTTTAAGCAAAAAGACAAAAGAACTTATGACTGTAGCCTTAGGTATTGCAGCACTTTGTGAACACTGCATTAAGTTGCATACCCCGTTAGCTGTAAATGCCGGAGCCAGTAGAGCAGAACTTTTAGAGGCCGCAGCAGTAGCTATGATGATGAAGGGTGGACCGGCAGTTACTTATGTTGCTACAGAATTATTACCATTATTGGATGAACTGGGAGTAGAATAATACGAGTAAGTAATAAAATTATCTAAATTTTATAAAAGAAATTTTGATGATTTTTATATTGATTATTAATAGTAAAAGCAGATTAGAGCAATCTAGTCTGCTTTTACTCTAATGAGCTATGTAAATAGGTTATTAGAGAATTAACATCATATAAGGAAAAAGTTTAAAAAGATTATTTCAAATCTTAGATATAGATAGAGGTAACAATTTCATGGCAGATATGGATGTTGTTATTATCGGAGGAGGAGTTGGGGGTTATGTAGCAGCCATAAAAGGGGCACAATTGGGCTTAAAAGTTGCTCTAATCGAGAAAGATAAAATTGGCGGAATTTGCTTGAATCACGGTTGTATACCTACCAAGTCTTTGGCTAGCTCAGCTCAAATATGGGAATATATTAAAAACGCCAGTCAATATGGACTTTCCGCAGATAATATTTCTTTTGATTTTAATAAGATAATCGAGAGAAAGGATAAAATTGTTAACCGTTTGACCCTGGGTGTTAAATATCTTCTGAAGGCCAGAGAAGTCCAGGTAATAGAAGGTGAAGCAGAGATACTTTCCCCCAAACAGGTAGCAGTTTACCAGGGAAACAATGATAAAGAGGTCTTAAAGACCAAAAATGTTATTATTGCAACCGGATCAGCTGTGTGGAAAATGAATGTTGAAGGAATAGATAATAAAAATATCATTGATACCAATGAGGCATTAGTCCTGAAAACCCTGCCCAAAAAAATGTTGATAGTAGGGGCCGGTTACTCCGGGGTTGAATTTGCTTCTATTTTCAATAGTTTCGGTGTCGAGATATGTGTTATGGATCTTCTAAAAAGGATTTTATTACCGGTAGATGATGAAATTGCAAATTCATTATTAGGCATATTAAAAAAACAAGGAATAAAATTTTATCTAAATAGCAAACTGGAAAAAATTGTTTCAAAAAATGATAGACTCTTAGTAAATATGAAAAGTAAAGAGGAAGAAAAAAAAGAAATAACAGTTGAAAAAGTGTTGCTATCTACCGGTCGAGTACCAGACTTTGGAGGTTTAAATGTTCAAGGGTTAGGTATTGAGTTGGAAAATGAAGGAATTAAAGTTGATAAATATATGAGAACCAATATTCCTGGAATTTATGCAGTTGGGGATGTAGTAGCCAAAAAAATGTTGGCCCATGTTGCTACAGCACAAGGACAGGTTGCTGTAAAGCATATTGCCGGAATTAGAAATCCCATGTCTTATCAGGTAGTTCCGTTTTGTGTTTTTACCAATCCGGAAGTTGCCAGTGTAGGATTAAACGAGAATGAAGCAAGGGAAGAATTTCCAGATATTAAAATTTTTAGATTTCCCTATCAGGCAAACGGAAAAGCTCTGGGAATGGATGAAAAAGAAGGTTATGTAAAAATGATAGCTAATGCTAAGGATAAACAAGTTGTTGGTATACATATTATCGGAGCACATGCCAGTGATCTTATTGCCGAAGCTACTTTAGCAATACAACAAGGATGCACTGCTTCTGATATTGCCGGGACAATTCATGCTCATCCTACATTAGCTGAAACTATTGCTGAAACAGCAGAAGGTATTCTCGGACAGCCTATACATGTGCTGAAGTAGCCAAAACGAAAGAATCTCGTGGCTTTCTTTTTAAAGATAATACTATTAAAATGATATCAAGAGATATTCTTGAGTAGGAGTGTGAAAAATAATAGAATGAAAAATAAGTTTTATGTTTTTATTATTTTGCTAATAATTGTTTTTTCAGGATTCTTCCTCTGGAAAATGATGGTTTCTCCACAGTATTCTTTAAGGCAACTGGAGAAAGCCATAAACGAACATAATGTCACGGCTTTCAATAAGTATGTTGATGTAGATGGAGCAGTGGATAGTATTGTTGTGCAAACCTGGGAATATTATGCCTCCAAAGAAGAAAACGGAAACAGGTGGAGTGAAATCAGAAATGAAATAGGCAATACCCTTCTTTCGGTGGTTAAGCCAAATTTAAAAGAAATAATCAAGAAAGAGGTGCTCGATTATATTGCTAC
This sequence comes from Candidatus Atribacteria bacterium, assembly GCA_018402425.1. Classification (GTDB taxonomy): domain Bacteria; phylum Atribacterota; class Phoenicimicrobiia; order Phoenicimicrobiales; family Stramentimicrobiaceae; genus Oleincola; species Oleincola secundus. Next base: position 40,912 of record JAGYIZ010000014.1, read on the forward strand.
AGGGCAATGGACCGGCAATGAAGCAGGGAAAGAAAACAAAATATCATCAATAGTTATTCAGGTTATCAAAGAAAAAATTGACCCAGAACAGTGGGACCAACAGTCAATTAACTATACTGAAATAAATGGTAACATTGCACATGTTGGTTTAACATACTTTGATAAGGCAAAAGAGACTAATTTTTTACTGGAAGTCAAAATGAGAAACATGAAGGGTTATTGGCAAATTATTGAGATTTCCAATGTTGCACAAATATTAAATATGTATCAAAATATAGATAATCTTTAGAGTTGATTTTACAAATCAATTATGAAATGGTAATGGTTAAATAAAATGGTTTTACCATAAAGATATACTAACTGAAATATTTTTACCTGAAGTTCTAAAGAGATTTGAAGAGAAAAGAGCAGAGAAAAAATGGCTTATAAATAGTTAAGCCTCTTTTAGAGGTCTCTTAAAGCCACCCGCTATGCGGGAGCGGTATTTACTTGTCTAGAATTTAGATTTAGAAGGAGGTCAAAAGCAATGAATTATCACGAAATTGAAAAAATCATAGGAAAAGATGCTGATTATCTATTAAGGCATCAATGTGAGACAATTTCAAAGGAACATCTTCATTTACCCGGAGCTGATTTTGTTGAGCGCATTTTTGAAATTTCTGACCGCTCAAATCAAGTAAAGCAAAATTTAAAGCATGTTTTTAATCATGGCAGATTAAAAGGCACTGGCTATCTTTCAATCTTACCTGTAGACCAGGGAATTGAACATTCTGCCGGGGCTTCTTTTGCCCCTAATCCCATTTATTTCGACCCGGAAAATATTGTTAAATTAGCCATAGAAGGGGGTTGTAATGCAGTAGCATCAACATTAGGAGTATTGGGCATGGTTTCCAACAGGTATGCAGATAAAATTCCATTTATTGTAAAAATAAACCATAATGAATTATTGTCCTATCCCAATCGCTATGACCAAACAATGTTTGCAACAGTGGAACAGGCTTATGAAATGGGTGCCAGGGGAGTCGGTGCTACCATTTATTTTGGTTCGGAGGAATCTCGGAGACAAATTGAAGAGGTTTCTCTTGCCTTCATGCATGCACATCAACTGGGTATGTTTACAGTGTTGTGGTGTTATCTAAGAAATTCAGCATTCAAAAAAGAAGGAGTTGATTACCATACTTCAGCTGACTTAACAGGACAGGCTAATCATATTGGCGTTACTCTTGAAGCAGATTTAATTAAACAAAAACAACCTACCAATAATGGTGGATACCAGGCTATTGGGTTTGGAAAGACCAGTCCGATTGTCTATGAAAAATTAACGACCGAACATCCAATTGATCTGACACGTTATCAGGTTGTTAACTGTTTTATGGGTAGAATTGGTTTAATCAATTCCGGAGGAGCCTCCGGGGAAAATGATTTACAACAAGCTGTTAAAACTGCCGTTATTAATAAAAGAGCCGGAGGAATGGGGGTTATTTCAGGAAGAAAAACATTCCAGAAGCCAATGGAAGAAGGTGTTAAAATATTCCATGCCATCCAGGATGTTTATCTTTGTAAGGAAATTGGAATAGCTTAATAAAAATGAGAATGCTAAACATTAATTGAGAATTATCTAATAAGAAAAGAAGAGATCTTTTGCAATAAAGACCTCTTCTTTTCTTATATTTACTAAATTAATTACATCCTTTTTTATTATTTTAATTAGTTTAGCCGCAGAGAATGCTTTAAGATTTCCTAGCCAACTCCTTTAACAAGGCACGAACTTCTGTTGAAGAGTGTATATTGTACTTTGACTCAGAAATTCCCTGTCCAACTTTGATAGAATAGGCTGAATTTGGCAGATAAGAAAAGGTGACTTCGTCTGACCAGTCATCACCAATAGCCAGAATAAAATCCCAATCTTTTTCTGATATCCATTGATAGGCAGTAGCTCCTTTATTGATTCCGGTTGGCTTGATTTCTATAACCTTTTCTCCGTGATATACCTCTAAATTCAGATTAGAAGTAAGGTATGTTAAGGAATCCATGAGTTCCATGGCACGGGTACGTCCAAATGTCGGATCTGTTTTGAAATAATGCCAAACCAGCGAATATTCCTTCTCCTGAACAAAAGAACCGGGGGTACGGTTAGTATACAATTCCAGGATTGGTTTAATCTGACTCTTCCATTCCTTTCTTAATGGTTCAATGGTTTGCCATTTAGTTGAATCTTTTCTAAACCAGGCACCGTGTTCGGCGATAAAATCTACCCTTATATTCTTAAACCATTTTTCTAAGAAATGTTTTTCTCTGCCACTAACAATAACTACTTTATTCTTCTGGTCCCGGTTAATCAAGTTGATTGTATTAAGGACATCCTTGGAAGGGCTGTTCTGTTTGAATCTAAAATGCTCAGGAATAAGGGTACCATCATAGTCAATTAGAAATAGCCGGTGATTGCTTATTTTGTATTTTTTTATAATTTTTAATCTGTTTTTGGGTGATAAATATCTGGCAGAAAGGTTTTTTTGTGCATTTTTTACTTTGATTAGTGTTTCTTTGAAATCTTCTGCCCATTTTTTAACATCATACTCTTTTAATCGCTTCTGCATACTTATATTTCTTTTTTTCTGTTCTTTTTCATCCATATTTAAGGCATACTTTAAAGCCCAGGAGATTTGTGTGCGGTTATTGGGATTAACAATTAGAGCCTCTCCCATTTCATTGCCTGCTCCGGCCATTTCACTGAGAATTAGAACACCCTTCTCATCTTTTTTGGTTGCAATATATTCTTTGGCAATAAGATTCATTCCATCTTTGATTGGTGTTATTAGTGCGACATCTGCAATATAGTATAAAGCAGTTAATTCGTGAAAGGGCAATGAACGATATAAGTATGAGATAGGAGACCAGCCTAATTTCCCAAATTTTCCATTAATAGAGCCAATCATTTCATCAATATGGTGCTTTAATTGCTGGTATTGAAGAACACCGGTGCGGGAAGGAACAGCTACCAGAACCATAGTTACTTTCTCCCAATATTCCGGATTGTCTTCCAGAAATGTCGAAAAGGCTTCCAGCCGTTCCAAGATACCTTTTGTGTAATCCAGTCGGTCAACTGAAATGATAATTTTTTTCTGAGTAATATTATTTCTCATTTTTTGAATTTCTAGTTTAGTCTGTTTTTGTTCTGAAGAATTGTAGAAACGGTTAAAATCAATTCCCATTGGGAAAGAGTCTACCTTAATCATCCGATTCTGATAATTAACATTACCCAGGCTGTTTTCATATCCTCTTAAACGCAAAATAGTATCAAGAAAGTTACGAACATAATCATAGGTATGAAAACCAATCAAATCAGAACCCATTAATCCTTCCAATATTTCTCTCCGCCATGGAAGAAGACGAAAAATCTCAGTTGGAGGGAAAGGAATATGTAAAAAGAAACCAATGGTCAAGTCCGGTCTTCTTTTTCTTAGCATGTTTGGTAGTAACATAAGGTGATAATCATGTATCCAAATGGTGTCATCAGGCTGTACGATGTCAAGAATGGTCTGACAAAAGATTTGATTAACATGTCTATAAGCTTCCCAAAGATGATTTTGATATATAGTAAATTGATTAAAGCAATGAAATAAAGGCCAGATGGTTTTATTGCAATACCCGTTATAATAATCCTCAATATGCGATTGAGATAAAAAAACAGGGTAATTACCCATTTGATCCATCTTTTTAATCAAATCTTCTTTTTCATCACCATTTATCTGTTCCCTGGCTAAACCCGGCCATCCGACCCAAAGACATTCGTAATCTTTTTGGAATGATGACATCCCGGTGGCTAACCCGCCTACGCTCTGCTGATACGAGAGTTTATCTTTTTCCTTTTTTACCGTTACCGGAAGGCGATTAGATACAACAACGATTCGTGACATGATATAACCTCCTTAGAAGGAAAGTAATTATAAACAAAGAATGAGAATTAAAGATATCCACTCTTATCTATTTAATATATTAACACATTTCAATGGTCATTAAAATGAGCATTTTAACTTTTCCATTCGAAAGGAAGGGATAGTGTCGTTTTATTAATAATATAGATGTTTTGAATATTATGCACATCATTAAGAAAGTGAATACTATATAGTTTGGGGGAAAATAGTATTTTAAAACTATCGCTTGGGAATTTAACTTGCATTTAGATATGAAAACAGTCTATAATATTAACTAACAATCTGCTTATAGTATTCATATATCTTGAAATAATTAATAGTATTTAATTTAATTCAATCATGCACTGACAATCTAAATATCTATCGAATAGGGAAGGAGGTGTTCATCTTTCGTTTATTCAATAGTACTTTAGTTATTTTAGTTAAACACTAAATATCAACAATATTAAATAAGGAGGTTTTTTATGTTGAAAAAGTTTAGTCTTTTTTTTGTTTCAATATGCTTATTATGTTTAATAACTATGCCGGTACACGCTCAAGAAAGCGTTACCGTGATGGGTGTATGGACAGGTGCTGAGGCAGATGCCTTTTTAAAGATGGTAGAACCATTTGAAGAAGAGACAGGCATTAAAGTTGAATTTACCGGTACCCGTGATTTGCCTGCTATTCTAAACACAAGAGTGCAAGCTGGTAATCCTCCAGATGTTGCCGCAATGCCCAATCCTGGTCAAATGGCTAGCTTTGCCAGCCAGGGAAGATTGGTTCCCTTAGCTAACTTCATGGATAGAGAAACCCTGTTAACTCAATATTCAGATGCATGGCTGCAACTGGGCTCTTACGATGGTCAGCTTTATTCCATCTTTATTTCTGCAGATTTAAAAAGTATGGTCTGGTACAATCCCAAGGCTTTTGCTGCTGCCGGTTATGAAGTTCCCAGTACCTGGGATGAATTAATGGTCTTATCAGACAAAATGCTCGCAGATGGTAATACGCCATGGGCTATCGGTTTGGAATCTGGCGCTGCCAGTGGTTGGCCCGGTACTGACTGGATTGAAGATATCATGTTGAGAATTGCTCCTCCTGAAACTTACGATGCCTGGGTTAATCATGAAATTGCCTGGACAAATGAAACTGTTATGGAAGCATTTGAAATATTTGGTAAAATTGCCAAAAGCAACGAATATGTCTATGGTGGACCGAATGCAGTGTTGACTATTCCTTTTGGAGATTCTGCTGATGCATTATTTACAGACCCGCCCAATGCTTATATGCACCGTCAGGCCACTTTTATTAAGGGCTTTATCCTGGAACATTTCCCTGATTTAGTGCCCGGGGAAGATTTTGATTTCTTCCCATTCCCAGCTATTAAAGAAGAATATGGAACACCTGCATTAGGTGCGGCAGATATGCTTGCCATGTTTAACGATACACCTGAAGCCAGAGCCTTTATGGAATATGTAGCTTCTGCTAAAGCACAAGAAATCTGGGTTGCTGAATTGGGTAAACTAGCACCAAACAAAAAGGTGGATCCCATGGTTTATCCGGATGACATTACTCGGAAAGCTGCTGATTTTCTGGGCGAGGCCTCTGTCTTCCGTTTTGATGGTTCTGACCTGATGCCTGCCGCAGTAGGTTCCGGCTCCTTCTGGACCGGTATTCTGGACTATGTCAGTGGGGAACCATTAAGAAACGTTTTAATGCAGATTGAGGCTAGTGCATTAGATGCTTATAGAGACTAAGTTTAAATTATATAGTGTTGTATAAATAGCACAGAAGTAGATAGTTGATTTATACATATATCAACTATCTACTATCTTTTATTGCTAGAGCTCATAAAGGAGTTGAACTATTATGCGAACACGCTGGTATACCCCATGGATATATGTAATTCCTGCCCTGTTTGTGCTAATGTTTTTTTTAGTTTACCCTTCTATAAATACTCTTATTATTTCCTTTTTTGGACCCCGGTCGGAAAAATTTATCGGATTTGCCAATTACATTTATTGCTTTACTAATCAGGTTATGTTAACCGCTTTTCGCAATAATTTGTTATGGATAGCTCTTTTTGTCCCAATTACGGTATTTTTGGGATTGATTATGGCAGTTATGCTTGATAGAGTCCGTTATGAACCGATAATAAAGTCCATCATATTTATGCCTATAGCAATATCATTTGTAGGAGCGGGTGTTATCTGGAAGTTTGTATATTCATACAGGCCAATTGGCAGTGAACAAATTGGTATTTTAAATGCATTTTTATCTTTTCTGGGAGCCCAGCCTATTCCCTGGTTAATAGAGAGGCCATGGCTCAATAATATTTGTTTAATCATAGTAGGTATTTGGATATGGACCGGCTTTTGCCTGGTTATTCTATCAGCCAGCTATAAGGGAATTCCCAGAGAATTACTGGAGGCAGCTCGCGTAGATGGGGCTAATGAGTTACGGATTTTCTGGAAAATTATTCTGCCCTTAATGAAACCCACTGTTGCGGTTGTGGCTACTACCATGTTTATCAATGTCCTCAAGGTTTTTGATATTGTTTATGTCATGACTAACGGATCATTCTCAACAGAAGTAATTGCCAATCGTATGTATAAGGAAATGTTTATCTTTCAGAATTATGGAAGGGCTAGTGCTATTGCTATTCTGCTTCTTCTATTCATTATTCCGATGATTATTATCAATGTTCAGCGCTTTAGAGAACAGGAGGCAATTCGATGAAGACAAAACAAAATAATTTTTTAATAAATGCCCCTATGCATGTTTTTGTAATTATTGTAGCAATTATTTGGATTTTTCCTACAGTAGGTTTGCTGATTACTTCTTTTCGTCCCTCGGCAGATGTAGCATCTTCAGGTTGGTGGACTGTCCTGGCACACCCGTTTAACTTTACCCAATTTACACTGTCCAATTATAGGGATGTTATAACTAATATTGGTATAGGCCGTGCCTTTGTCAATACGCTTATTATAACCATACCAGCATGTACTCTACCAATTATTATTGCCTCTTTTGCTGCTTATGCTTTTGCCTGGATGGAATTTTGGGGCAGACGTTTTTTCTTCATACTTTTTGTGGGACTGTTAGTGGTTCCTCTGCAAATGACTTTAATTCCAATTCTCAGGATATTTAACCAGTTGGGGTTATCTGGCTCCTTTGTAGGAATATGGTTTGCTCATGCAGGTTACGGACTGCCTTTGGTGATTTATCTAATGTATAATTATATTTCAGGGCTTCCCAGCGAAATGTTTGAATCCTCAACGATCGATGGTGCTACACCCTTTCAGATATTCAAAAGCATTGTATTACCATTATCTATTCCGGCTATTGCCTCAATTACTATTTTCCAGTTTATTTGGGTATGGAATGATCTTTTAGTTGCATTAGTTTATCTTGGAGGCACTCCAGATGTTGCCCCACTAACCGTGAGGATAAGTGCGTTGGTTGGTTCCTATGGACAAAATTGGGAACTATTAACTGCTGCAGCCTTTGTTTCAATGGCGTTGCCACTGATTATCTTTTTGAGCTTACAGCGCTATTTCGTACGGGGTATTATGGCAGGCTCTATTAAAGGTTAATTTGTTTAATATATGATATTATAATAAAAGAGAGTACCTTTAAGTTATGGTTTCAAACACTATTAGAAATCAGGAAGAAATAGCTAAATTTGCTATAGGTGTTGATTTAGGTGGAACAAAAATAGGTGCCGCTCTGGTAAATTATAATGGTGATATTAAGGAATACATAAAAAGTCCAACAAATGCACAACAGGGAAAAGATGTTGTTATTAATAGAATAAAAGAAACCATTAATCAACTTATAAACCAATCAGGAGTCAATGTTGATAATATCTCAGGAATAGGTATTGGAGTTCCCGGGCAATTAGATGCAAGAACGGGAATAGTTTATTCTGCGCCTAATTTGCCTGGATGGAAAGAAGTGCCGATTTGCCGTATAATTGAGGAGGGCTTTCAGGTACCGGTTGTTTTGGAAAATGATGCCAATGCTGCTGCCTGGGGAGAAAAGATTTTTGGTGTAGGACAGGGTGTAAGAGACATGATATGCTTGACGTTGGGCACCGGAATCGGTGGAGGATTGATTTT
>JAGYIZ010000015.1 GCA_018402425.1 Candidatus Atribacteria bacterium
TTTTGGAAACATAAATATCCGCAAAACTTGCAAATTCAGGTAATGGTCCTCCTATTAATGGCATAGCCCAGCGGATATAATTATCAGTAACGTCATCCTTGCTGGGTGCTATCCAATCTTTTGGAAATTCTCTTTCTGAATTTGCAACAACATCCAATGGAACTTTATCAAATTTTACGCTATATTTAGATTGTGGATTTCTGATAATAGTTGCCATGTAACCATTTTGTCCTTCTAATGCCAGTTTCGCAGAATAAGAACCTACCTGGTATGCCTCTTCCCGATCAACTTCTGAAACGTAGGCATTCTCTCTTCTCTGTCGGGTACCCGGATTTTCCGAGCGAGCAATACCGGGAACCACCAAACGACTGTTAGCTCTGCCCTGTTCATCTTTTTTGTCCTGACCGTTCAGGTAGTTTATTAGTAATTTCCCTACTGTGGATCCGCTGGCACTGAACTGAGCATGACCAAAACTATCTTTTAAGACTGATAAATCACCCAGGTTAACCCCTTCTCCGATAACGACAATACAACGTCCGGACTCTTTTAGCTGCCTGTTGACACTCTCTGCTATAAATTCTAAATTAGACTTACTATCATCCTTAGAGAGAGCTTCGGGTAAAAATACCTTAAGCGGCATTTCTCTTTTTGGGTCTGCCAAACGAGCTGCAGCCGGAATAAAGCCAATCTTTCTACCCATGACTGTAATAACCAGCACTGGGTCACTGGTATAACTTGCTTTATTCTCTTCATTTGCCTCCAAGATATTAATGGCTAAATTTCTGGCAACACTACCATAGCCGGGGTCATGATCACAAATGGCAAAAGTACCGTCAGATTGCAGTGTGCCACCTACATCATTATCAATAGTCTTGGGCATACCAACGGCAATTAAATTCAATCCCTGTTCCCGGGCAACCATGCTTACCTTATGGGCAGTATCCATGGAATCATTGCCACCGCAATAGAAAAAATAACCTACATTTTGTTTTTTAAAAACTTCAACAATTCTATTTAAGTCTTCATCGCTCTTTATTTTATAACGACAGCTCCCCAGTGTACCTGCGGAGGGTGTCTGTGATAATAATTCAATTTGATGATCATCCTGAGCAGAAATATCAAGCAACTCTTCATTAAGCACTCCCAGGATTCCCATTTTGGCACCCAATATACGATCTACCTTATTTGATTCCATAAGTACATCTATGGCACCCTTAACAGTATTATTAATCACTGAAGTAGGTCCACCGGATTGGGCAATAACAACATTTGGCATTTTGATCCCTCCTATCTCAAAAAAGTTTTTAGTTTTTTTTATTGCATACAATTTAATTATTTATTATCTACTAACTATCAATTGTTATCTAATAAATGAAAGCTATACGCTATACATAATAATACTGTACATAGAGTCTTTTCTTTAATGATTAACTATTTTTTAATTTATATAAATACTTTCCGCCATGTTCAATCCAAATGCGTTTGGAAGATGTAAAATCTTCTCTTCGGATAGTAGCTGGATCACGATAACCAAGACCGACTTTATGACAAACATCTTCTGGTATCCCCGTAGCAAGGGTTACCTGAAAATCACAATTTTCCTCCTTGGTTTTTAAGTCATATTTACCTGAACCCCGAACGTTGATAACATGAGCAGCAACATTACGTGAAAAATCCGGAAATTTCTTAACGTATTGAAGAACATATTCTTTACAGTGATACCCTATCTCTTTAATGCTTTTTTCCATCTCTTTTTGAGAATGAAAACATTGAATATGAGGAGCATAAATAATGACTTCTCCTCCCGAGGCCATTACACCTGGATATTGCAATTTATAGGAACCCTTCCCTGCTGTCCAAATCTCGTCATAGCATATATCCATCACTTGGACTGCCTGTTCAATTGGATCCTCAATATAAACAATGTGAATTTGAGAACTGGCACTGGCAGCTGCCTCGTAAGCTTCAGTAAAACCATCAAACCCCACTCCAGAATATAAGCCCTTAGGAATAATTTTATTATCTTTGCCTTCCTCAAAAACCATATCAAAAGAAACTACCGGCGCTTTGATGGCTTTAAAAATATAAGAAGACCCTTCATTAATTACCTTTCTGGCAGGATTATCTACGGAACCAATGATATTCGGAATACCAACCAGCACAGCAGACCAGTGTAATAAATCAATAACTGTTGGTCCGGAAATTCCCGGGAAAAATACCTTTAATCCTCCCGCATAACCGGCTGCTTCATGGGGAGAAGTGCCAGTTAAAGTAATAATTAAATCATAATCTTCTACAATAAGCTTATTCACAACAACGGGAATAGATTGATTGAGTTCATTCCTGGTCTGTTCTGAAACAAAAGTAGAAGCAATTTCCCCAACTGTGATTAACTGTTCTGGCTGGTCAAATTGGTGATTGTATAAATGGTTAAAAATTAAGTCATTTTCCCTATCTAATCCTAACTTGACTTTTATCTCCTGTTCGGTCATCTTACGATGTGTACCACCAGCATTAAGACCATCGATTCGGGTCATTTGTTTCTTTTTCAATTCTCGGTAAATCATTGGAACCAGTTTATCTGTATAGTCAACCCGGGTATAATCCGGATGAATTAACAGAACTTTTTTCACTGGAGAAAAGTCTTTCAGCGTTTCCCTTACCATATTTTCTAATTGAATATCCGTCAATTCCCCTTTAAGATCCTCTATTTTTAACATAGTATCCCCTCCAGATTGGGCATCTTTACTGTTGAAATAATTCTAAATTTGTATTTTACGATATACGAATTTTATGACCATTCCTCTTCCGGACGTCCGGGAAGCATCCATTGTGTATGAAATTCCTTCCATTGTTTATCTTTATTGAGAATCATCTCGGGATTATCCATATCTTTCAGTTTAAAATAACCATGTGCACCAAAGAAATCCCTTTGGATTGCTGTTACCTGTGCAGAAACCATAGTCGGGCTTCCCAGCTGTAATATGTAATCAAAAGAACCATCCATTGTAGGTATAGGAACTCCTGCACTGTGGGCAATACCAATAAATTGTGCTAATTTAGAAAGATTATTTTTTACCACATCCAGAAAACGCGGTGCCACAAGTAAACTTAATAACTTCGGATTGTCCTGATAAACTTTGGTAATCTCATCTAAAAACTGAGCCCTGATAATGCAACCGGCACGCCATCCCTCAACAATATTCTTAAGATTTAAATTAAAGTTATATTTTTCGGATGCTGCCTGTAATAAGGCCATTCCCTGGGCATAAGAAGATAGCTTGGCCAAATAGAGAGCATCATGAGCTATTCCGACTAATTCTTCCCGATTAATATCTTTATTTATCTCTCTATAGGAAGGTATTTTCTTGGAAAGTTGGAGTCTCAAGTCTTTATCCTGAGACATTTCTCTGGAAAATACTGCTGCTGTAATTGTGGGAATAGGAACCAAGAGTTCCAATGCACTCTGGACAGTCCAGGTTCCGGTACCTTTCATTCGGGTAATGTCTGCTACTAAATCAACCAGAGAATTATTTTTGCCTTTATCTTTTTCTTTCATACTTTCTGCGGTAATCTCAATTAGATAAGAAGACAAAACATCATCCTCGTTATTCCATTTTTCTATGATTTCGGCTATCTCTTCTGAAGTTAAACCCAGGGCCTTTTTAAATGTCCAGACACATTCACCGATTAGCTGCATATCTCCATATTCAATTCCGTTATGAATCATCTTTACATAATGTCCGGCACCATGTGGGCCAATATAAGATACACAGGGCTTGTTATCTAGAGCCTTTGCCGATATTTTCTCAAATAAATCCTGAACCAGATTATAGGCTTCTTTTTGACCGCCAGGCATCATTGCCGGTCCCTTCAGCGCTCCTTCTTCACCACCTGATATACCGGTACCGATAAACAGAAATCCTTTTCCTTCCAAATATTGATTACGTCTTATGGTATCTTTGAAAAATGAATTACCACTATCAATAATTAAATCACCTTTATCCATTAATGGAATTATTTTTTCAATGAAATCATCTACTGCCTGCCCAGCTTTTACAAGCAGGATAACTTTTCTAGGCCTTTCCAGGGAATCAACAAATTCTTCCAGAGAATAGGTTGGTTGAATTTTTTTATCCTGTATCTTATCCTGAGCAAATTTCTCTGTCTTAGAGGCAGTCCTGTTGTAAACAGAAACGAAATATCCTTTATCTTCCATGTTCAAGGCCAGGTTCTGCCCCATCACACCTAAACCTACTAATCCTATCTGTGATTTTTGCATTTAAATACCTCCTTTATATAAGTTTTTCGTTTATAGTTTTTGGTTTTTAGTTTTTAGTCAAAAACCAGTACATATACATTTCATCTATCCTGGCAGTATTTTTAACTCATTACTCCTCACTCATTACTTATATGTCTGACTCGATACCCGATACTCACGACTCGATACTGATTTATACTCCCGAAAAGGCACTGAACCCGCCATCAATCGGAACAACAATCCCTGTTACAAAACGAGCAGCGTCAGACGCTAACCAGACACAGGCACCAATTAGATCCTCAGGATTTCCAAATTGAGCCATTGGCGTATGATCAATTATAGACTTTCCTCGTGGTGTTAACTCTCCATCTTTATCAGTAAGCAAAAATCGATTCTGGTTTGTTAAAAAGAAACCTGGAGCTAAAGCATTAACCCGAAGTTTAGTATTATATTCCTGGGCAAAATGCACAGCCAGCCATTGGGTAAAATTACTTACCGCTGCTTTGGCTGCCGAATAACCCGGAATTCTTGTCAATGGACGAAAAGCATTCATAGAAGAAATATTTATAATAGTCCCTCCTTCGGGGTTATTTATCATATCTCTGCCAAATACCTGGGATGGAAGTATAGCCCCACCGAAAAGATTAAGACCGATTACTTTTTCCAGAGCATCTAGTGGTAAATCAAAGAATGAGAGTTCATCAGAGGTAGTTGCTTCCTTTTTATTACCTCCGGCAGCATTGATTAATATATCTATCTGATTAAAATCTTTAAAAATTTCTTCTTTACTGGCTTTGATTTTCTCGGTATCCATTACATTCATATAATAACCCCTGGCATCAACTCCCTGTTCCTGCAGTTTATTCACCAGATTTTTGGTATCAGCGATATCAGCAATAGCAATTCTGGCACCGGCATGACCAAGTCCTTCAGCAATTACCGAACCCAATACTCCGGCACCGCCGGTTATAACAACCGATTTCCCTTCTAGGCTAAATCTTTGTAATATGTCTTTCATAAAACTCCTCCTGAATTTTCAAATATGCTAAAGGTTTAACAATTCTAAATGATGTCTAATATGTTTGGTAACATTTTCATAATGTATATCTTCATTCTCAAATAAGACTTTATAGATTCTATCTTTAAACCTATATCTATTTAAACTATCTTTTTCCCGTAAAATCGAACCATAGGTTATATGAATTAATTGACGGGCATTATTATCTGAAAAAAGATTGATCAATTCTTTATCTTTTAATTTCGTAATATCGGGAATTTTTTCTAAATCAGTAGATAGGAGGTAGGAAAAACTATCTTTCTCAAAGCATTGTAAGGCAAATTCATGTATCTCACGGTACAGTACAGGGTCGCAAACAACTATTGCTTTTACCGCCTCCAGCCAACTGGTTCCCGCTGTTTTTACATGAAAATATCCGCCGGATTCCTCTGCAAAGATAGGATAAATTGAGAATTTATCACTTCCGGAATGGAGAGATAATTTATATCCTCCCATTTCAGCAGCTATCTGGCAATGCACTTTGAACTCCTCACGAAAAATATCAACATCTCCAATATAATCAATACCTTTTTCCCAATCCCCTATATAATGAGGAGCAATATTCTGGAAATCAACCCCTTTGTGATGTAATTCTAATGCAATCCATAAATGTGCCAGTGGAGAAGTTGGCTTTGGTGTTTCATCAATAGAAACCTCAAGTTCAAAATCCTCTTTATGGTTTTGCTTTAGATGTTGATAACATTTTTCGACATGTTTGATAGCTTCTCCATAGGTAAGTACTATTTCTGCCAGACTATCCTGAGTAAAAGTCAATTTATGATTTCCTATCTGATAATCTTTATTAAGATATCTATTCTCTATATCGTCTTTTTCTGGTAATTGCTGATATTTTTTCCTTAACTCGTCTTTATCGAGTTTGAGAACATTATCATTGATATGGTCTGAAGGGTCTATCGTATAAAATGTAAAACCACAATCAATAGCCTTCTGCAGGTTCTTCAGATCTTTAACATGATCTGCATCAGCACCAAATTTACCTTCATATCCTACCTCAAAACAACCCCAAATTGCATTATCCAATACTTTTTGCCAATTACTTTCGGTTCTTTCCATTTCCCTTACCGATTGCTGGGCTAAAACCGGGAAAATATTTTTGCCTTCAAAGGCTTGAATATGAGCTGGTGTGGCAATGCCCAACCGATCTCCGGTACCGAAGGAAGGTTTCATACCGGTAGTAGATGCTTTGAGATAAGGTAGTATCTTTTGCAATTTTTCCAGATTATGTCTTTCTAAGGGGCATATTTGAAATAAAAGATTTTCTCCATTATTAATCATCTTTTCTTGATCAGAATTAAAATCTGATTCTTTCACTTTTGCCGGCAAACCTGCCACCACCAGGTATTTTTTTTTATTATCTTTTACTATAAAGAAAACTTGACCTTTTTTCTCTTTAAACGAATCAGAATAAATATCATATTTATTCTGGAAACTTTTCGTAAAAAAATCTATAATCTCTCTTTTTATCATTCTGTTCTCCTTCATCATCATAAGATAAAATGGACAGAGAAATCTTACAAAAAATTCTCCAGTCCAAAAATATTTATTTGATTTTCTACCATCAGACCTTTTACTGCACGGATAGCTCCCTCTTTGGAAATAGCACCGGTAGACCACAATTTTCCCAATGCACGACAAATAACCCGATCAAAAACCTCAAAACGGCTACCTTCTGATAATATTTTTCTACCATCACAAACAGGGCCTCCGCTGGAAGACCACAGTGAAGCAGAAATAAGGTGCAATAAATAATGTTCCATATTATAAATATTATCATTTTGCCACCAGGGAAAGCCAGTATGAACTCGAGGGAACACTCTTTCTAACATTAGGTTAGTATGAAAGAAAACATGATTCAGAGGATATAAAACTAAATGTCCTTCATTCTCATTTTTACCACTAAAAAACTTACCTAATAGAGGTTTCAAATTGGAAACAATATTAACCTGTTCTGCAGCCACATCACCACCTATATCAGCACCCCAATTACGAAATAGATATTCATTGGCATTTCTTACTGCACCATAGTGAATCTGTGTTACCATACCCATTTCTTGATTCATTGCACAAAACTGGTGCATCATATAGGAGATAAATTCCTTTGTTTCATTTGAATTAAGGTTAAATTTTTCTCGTTTTTCATAGACCTGACGAAAAATATTTTCTGCTCTTTTCTTATCAACATCCAAACCATAGGGTTCTAATAAGCCATGATCACTGGCCTTAGCTCCCATACTGGCAAAATAAGCATGTCTTTGCCTTAATGCCTCCACTAATCCGTCAAGGGTAATATCCTGATTGGTTAACTGACAAATATTCTCTACATTTATTCTCAATTCTCATCAAATATGTTACAATATGCATCCGGACGAAAAGTTGGGAAGAAGTCAGATCAGGAAAACTTCTTGGACTCTTTGCTTGATATTACCAAATCATCACATGGATCATCTGTAGTACAAATCAGACAGGCATTTATCCTCTTAAATATATTTTGTGGTAAAAATGATTCCTGTTTTAATTGTTTTACTGGTAATATTCCAAATTTTTCACCTGTTTCTTCGCTCAATAAATCTTCAATGCCGAACATTCTTTTAGGTCAAGATGCATCCATTGATGAACATGATTGCCTTCAAGCTGTGGGAAAATCTTAGCAAGAGCCATCCATTTATCATAATCAGAAATTTCAGGATCTCAGGGCAAGTGACTGAGAAAGCCATTTACACTTCATATTCTTCTAAGATAATATAATGGTCATTGTTTTTATATTTCTCTTTATCTTAGAATTTCTGCTCTCAGATGTTGGGAAATGGTTGGTTTTCTATAATCTGTCTTAAATTGTGATGGGTGTGAACATCAATGAATTCCCACTTTTTCTCAGAAAGGAATTGCATAATCAAAATAAAGTTTTGGGCTTCCTTTGCTATCAAGTAACCAATTTTAGCTAAATAATGACTGAATCTTCCAATATTTCCTCTATTTTCCCATGAAAAATTATGATACTAATTAATTTTAGTTATTTACCTAAACATTTGTCAATAAACCAATTAGTTACTGCAGCCGATTCACCGTTACTGGGGCATTATACAGCTCCAAATTTCATTCTGAAAATTTTGAATCAATGGTTGCTGAATATGAACTGGATTGTCATAGGGTAACTCTTTGTACTGGTTCCCTACTTTTAGTATTTTTAATATATTAATATTTAATTGTACTATTTTATCCAAGGAATATATTTTTGTATTTTTAACCATATTGTCAAATAATTCTCAGAACATCATTTCTATCTAATGATGCTCCAATTACAAGTGGATCATTTAAAAAAGCTCTAAACACCTTCTCTATATCTTCATTTAATACCGCCTCAACAACCGTTTCCTGGTTTAAGACATGAGTCATTTCCATATTATGGATTTCCTTTGAAAAACTGCCAGCAGCAATTGGTTTTACTGAATTTTTTCTAAAAAGAGCATTAGTCTCCACAATAACATTTTTAGGAAAATCAGTTAATTGTCCTAAATTAGGTAAATTAACATTAGTAATCAAATCTTCAAGACCAAGAATAGCCTTCATTTGTCTTACGCCTTCTTCTCCTGAAGGTTCTATCTCGAATTCTTCTTTCCCATTTACCAATTTTATAGCTTTTTCTATAAGTTCCTTTTTATGTTCTTTTCTCCAGCTAACCGGTGTTAAATGGAATCCCCATTTTTCTACAGTTTTGGGGTCTTTTAAATACCAGCTAGAAGGAACAAATTCGGCTAGATGTCTGTCACCTGCTGCAGCAATTAGGCCATATCTTTTAAATAAATCAAATTTAACCTTTTCTGCAGAATCCCAATAACTACTATTTATCCAAAAATTTAAATCTCCTTTTGTAAAACCTTCTTTGTAATATTTATCAACAAATTTTTCATAAAGAGATATTAAATCTATACCCTGATATGTTGCTTCATCCAACCATGTAAAATGATTTATGCCAAGAATATTTACTTTAATATCTTCTCTCTTTATTCCTGTTATATTTTTCATGTCTTTTAACATATCTATTAATAATTGTTGAGTGTGGAATACTTCATGACAACATCCATAGGCATGAATTTCAGGAAATACCTTATAAAGTGTTCTGACACAAATAGACATTGGATTGGTAAAATTAATTACCCATGCATTAGGTGAATATTTTTTAATTGCTTCTGTAATTTCAACAAACATTGGAATAGTTCTTAATGCTCTATTGATTCCTCCCGGACCAACTGTGTCTCCAACTGACTGATAAATACCATATTGTTCTGGTAAATGAACATCTGATTCCATTTCATCAAAAGTCCCTGGTAAAATAGAAATTAATACAAAATCAACTCCTGTCAATGCTTCTTTTAATGTTTTTACAGCTTTATATGCCCATTTGCCTTTGGCATTACACTTTTTAGTAACATTATTCCCAATAATCTCATTATTACAGGAGGCATCATAATCTATATCATACAGTCTTATATTACCTGAAAGCTTTTCTTCAAGGGCAAGGTCTCCTATTAAAGTCCAACCCCATCCATTTGAACCACCACCAATATATGCAATGTTTATATCTTCTACTTTATCTTTTCTATATTTCAATTAATAAGCCTCCTATATATATTTGGATTTGAGAAATAATTCTTGAATGTTTACAATTATTTCAAACACCACCTTTTTATCCAATAGCATTGTTTATTTCCCAAAAAAATATTCTAACGGTCTGTAGTAACAAATTGACTCGGACAAATCAAAGGTAACTTTTTCTGGTATTTGCCCTTTTTCAGTCATATCGCCCAAAACATTTGATAACACCCTACGGAACATTTCAGTTCTTGATTCATAAGACATAAGTTTTCTGGAATCAGTAACCAAACCTAAATGATTTCTCAATAAATCCACTGATGCTATATATCTCAACTGTCCTTCCATGCCATAAGGGCTATCATTAAACCACCATGGGGCTGCCAGATTAACATTTGGGAAAATTCTGGCAATAGTTGCTAATGAAGGTAATATACTGTTATCTATGTAGTAAACAACTACTTTCAATGTTTCATCAAATTGATTTAAAAAATAACGCAAATTTTCTACCACCTCAATGTCATTATTCCCTATATCTCCTCCACTATCTGGACCAAGAGTTTTATATATTTTATGCCGATAATCTCTCATTGCTCCAATATGGAGTTGAATTACCCAATTACTTTCTTGATTCATCTTCCCAAACTGAACTAACATAAATGCCTTAAAATCTTTTATTTCTTTTTCATCTAAGCTTTTTTCGCTAATTGCTTTCTTGTATATATCATTAACTCTATTTTGCTTAACAAAATAAGAAACTGGCTCTTGAATACCATGATCACTGGCAACACACCCTAACTCCTCGAATTTATCATGAGATTTCTGTAAAGCAGAAAGAAAATTCTCTATATTATTTATTTCTGTATTCATTTTTATTCCTAAATTTTTTACAGCATTAACCCAATTTTCTTTTTCAATATTAAACACCTTATCTGGTCTCCAGGTAGGACGAATACTGACTCCGGATATTGCCTCTTGAACTTGTTGATGATATGTTAAATCCTCATCTGGATCATTAGTAGTACACATTATCTCAACATTCATGTCCTGTAATAATCTTTGGGGTTTCATATCAGGTTCGCTCAGCCTTACTTTTGCCATTTCCCAAATATATTTTGCGGTACTTTCTGAAATCAGTTGTTTGATGCCAAGTCTCCTATTTAGGTTTAGGTGTATCCATTCGTATGTTGGATTACCTGCAAAATCCGGAAAAACTTTAGCCAAAGCCATCCACTTCTCCTTATTTGTAGCTTTCCCAGTTATTTTTTCCTCTTCAATTCCCCTTCTTCTCATCAATTCCCATACATAATGATCTGTTGCTCCGGCTACTTGCCAAATATCTTCCCATCCTTTATTTTCAGCAATCTCCTTGATATTTGCATGGTTATGAACATCCACAATAGGAAAATCTTTAACATGTTGATACAATCTTTTCGCTGTCTCGTTTTCTAACAAATAATTCTGATCTAAAAATGCCAATTTTATAAAAACCTCCTGTATAAATCTTATGAGAATATCTTTAATACTCCAAAATAGTCCAATAAATAACCTAATCTAAAAATATTAAATCTCTTGATTCATTAAATGCAGAATCAGATAGATATTCTCTTTTTTGCTCTATTTTCTAAAAATATTTTTTTATAAAAACTTGGATAATTTGTATAATAACAATTATAAAGTTATAACATTATCTACTCTTCAGTAGCCTCAGTATATTTATTTAAATAATAAATTAGGAATTGTCATTGAGACTGCTGGCCAATAAGTAATTAATAGTAATATAGCCACCATTGGAATTATGAAATAAAATAAATATTTTAATAATTTATCCATAGTGGTATCTGCAATACCCATTGCTACAAATAAAACAGTACCAACCGGAGGTGTACATAAACCTACACAAAGGTTCACTAACATCATAATCCCAAAATGTATTGGGTCCATTCCTAGTTCCTGTACAACAGGAAGAAAGATAGGCGTAAATATCAAAATTGCCGGGGCCATATCCATAAATGTACCGACAAATAGTAATAAGATATTTATAATTATAAGTAGCACTATTTTACTATCACTAATATTTATAAGTACCTCACATACTAATTCTGGAATTCTTTCATAAGATAAGATATAAGAAAATGCAGTTGAAGTAGCCAACAATATTAAAACAACTGAGGATGTTTTTATTGTTTTTCTTAGAATAATCGGAATATCCTTAATTTTTAAATTGTTATAAACAAAAAAACTGATGACAAACGAATAGACTACACCGAATACTGCAGCCTCAGTAGCTGTAAAAATACCTCCTAAAATTCCTCCCACAATAATTAATACAAGTAATAAGCTTAAGGATGTTTCTTTAATAATTTTAATGGCTTCTTTTAATGAGGGTGTTGGATGAGACGGGTAATTCTCTTTTACAGATATTATATATCCGGTTAATATCAGTCCCAATCCCACTAAAATACCAGGGACAATACCCGCTGAAAAAAGTTTAGCGACAGATAAACCCCCAACTGCAAATGAATATATTATTATCGCATTACTTGGTGGAATAATAAGTCCAATAGTTGACGAAGTAGCAGTGATAGCTGCAGAGAAATTTTTATCATAACCTTCTTCATTCATCATTGGAATTAACATCGAGCCGATAGAAGAAGTATCGGCAACAGCTGACCCAGAAATCCCAGCAAAAAACATACTGGCCAAAACATTAACTCCGGCCAACCCACCTTTTATTCTACCTATTATAATATTTGAAAATTGAACAACTTTTTTTGCCATACCCCCTTGTTCCATTATATTGCCCATAAAAATAAAGAAAGGGATCGCTAAAAGAACAAAGTTATCAAGACCTCCAAACATTCTTTGAAAAATAATAGAAAGGGGTATTCCAGTATAAATAGCAGAACATATCGCTGACAATAGTAGGCAAAAAGCTACTGGCATTCCAGATAACAGCAAAATAATAAATACTGTAAATAAAATAAAGCCTGTCATAAATACCTCTCCTCATCAGTTAATTAACAATATAAATAATGAAATAAATTTATTTTTCTTTATTCTTTATTTATGTTCTTATAAAAAAATAAGCCTAAGGAAAACAAAACATATAGAAAAGCAGAAATGGGGAAAATAGAGTATACTTGCCCTCTGTTTGCTATAAAAGGCATGAGAGCATCAATGTATGTATTGTAACCTCTTGAAATTAAATTCGTAGTACTAGTGTACATGGTAATTCCGGCAAAAAATATTAATAGAAAATGAATTTTTTTAATAATGTTTATGATATTTTGAGGCAATAAATTTAGAAAATAATCTACTCCTATATGAGCACCTTCATATAAAGCAATTGCGCTACCTATAAAAGCTATATAAATCAATGAATAACGTGAAAAAGCATCTATCAAAATTAAAGATGAAGAAAATAAATATCTACTTATAGCATTGAAAAATACTAACAAAGTCATAATTATTAATAATAAGCCTATAACTATAAAAAGGG
The DNA here is from genome assembly GCA_018402425.1 of Candidatus Atribacteria bacterium. GTDB lineage: Bacteria > Atribacterota > Phoenicimicrobiia > Phoenicimicrobiales > Stramentimicrobiaceae > Oleincola > Oleincola secundus. Next base: position 13,432 of record JAGYIZ010000015.1, read on the forward strand.
CACCGAATTGCGTTCAGAAAAACATCAGATCTCTAAAATTTATAAAAATATAAAACACATTACCCCCTCTTTTTTAGAACCAGAGAAGGATCTTTTAAATTTATTTCTCTGGTTCTAATTCATGTTAAATTATTTAATTACTCTGATTAATAGACAGGCAATTAGATTTTTATTCCAGAAACAGATTGAATTCTTTAATGCATATCCTAAAAATTCCACTTGCTTTTAATTCTTCATGTATAGGTTTGACTTTTTCAATAAACAGGGCTTTGTTTCATCTGAAACTGTATTCCTTTTGTTCCAGATTCCTCGATAATTTCTAAAGAATCTTTAGCGCCTGCGTCACTAATTCTTGAACATATGGTTCTGTTTCTCTAGCCATCCCTTAGAAAATAGCTTTATGCGTTGGTTCTAATTCATCCCAAGCTTCTTTGCTCACTTAACTATGACATCAGGGATGTCAAAATGTTCATTTAATGAATAATAGTTAGCTACTTCATAAAATGACATATCAACAACACTGGCTGGGATTCTCCGCACCATCTATTACTCAGTCTGAAGGGCACTGTATGCTTCTGAATATGCCGTAGTAGTGGGAGAAGCACCTAATGCCTTCATGGTCTCAATCATTAACTCGGAACCCATAGCCTGATTTTCCAGTCCTTCGGCATCTTCAGGTGTATTGATTGGTCCTGACTTTATTATAAATACTCCCCTACTGCAGGTATGAAGTAAGATAATAGTGCCACTCCACCAGTTTTCACAGGTTGTAGCTAATTCCCCCGGTAACATCTCCATGGACCATTTAAAAATGTTTCTCATTTCTAAATAAATAAGGAATGCTGAATATGTCCATGATTGGATTAAACTCACCTAAACGGGTTTGCGGAAATACGGACTTCATTTCTATTGTACCTTCCTAATAGCTGTTCCATTGTTTCTACTTCAGAACCCAGTACTCCCCCTATAAATACCTCTATTTTATTATTTCACCATCAAGTCAATTCCTCTACTCTGTCAGCCAAAATAGTAACAACCTAAAGTAGTTGGGGTTTCGCCAGCATGATCATGAGGGCATTCTAAATACCTTCTGAGCTGCCAATAGTGACATTGTGTAACATTACAATAGTTAGAATAAATGTTAACTTACATCTTTTAAACTTAAACATCACAATCCTCCTTTTAAATATTTTAATTAGATTATTCATACTTATTCCTAAAATCTTTATTTAATTACTATCACCTCCCTGACAGAATTAAATTTCGATCACTTAAAATTCAGTAAATATCTGCAAGCAATTGTAACTAATCATAACTTGTATGTAGATGCTGTTTCTCAGAGAATTTCTATATATTATTTGTTGTTAATCTTTGAATTTGATATCTTATCCTTAAGTTTTTCATAAAATAAATTTTCATCTATCGGTAACTCACAATCATTAATCCCATAAAATGGACAGTAGCATTGCATTTTGATATCATGGACCATTAATGCCTTCTTTAACTGGAAGTATTAACAACTCAGTACCATCTAAAATAGCATCTATCCAATTATTTATTATTTCTACGTTCCTCAGTATCTTTTTTTTGAATGAGAACTTCGCACTTCCAACATTCTGGTATCTAAACCGCCATCCTTCGTATTCTTGATTAAATAATCTTTCCGATTGTCTTAAGCGCCAAAGGATAACTTTTTCATTTTCAACGGCAAATCTCCTCTATCACCCAGAAGTTTCAAACCTATTTGTCCCTGGCGTCAGCGATAGAAGTTACATAAACACCTGTGGAGGCCATTCTCATATTCAACAAATGCTGTTACATCATCTTCTACTTCGATATCATGATACTTACCGAAATAACAGCAAAAGAATGTATACGAGTTAGCCTTACCATATCCATTTGCCAGATATCTGCACGATTATGTGGATTCTGATTTAATAATGTTCCTCCCCCTTCACCTTTCAGGTTACATAAATCCCTGAGTCATAATGGCTCACAGAACGATACCAATCGAGGTAATAATCAATTAGTGCGTTTAATTTCTCTAACTCACCTGACTTAATAAGGTCTCTTAATTTTTGGTAAAATAGGTTTTGTACAGAAATTGATACATATTACCAAAAACTTTATCAGTTTTATTGGCTGCCTCATTCATCTCTCTGACTTGTTTTGTATATACACCTGCTGGTTTATCAATTAAAACATATGAAATTTTCCCAAAATGCTTTTGTGCTAAGGAGGGGTAGTCATATTATTGGAACTGCAATTATAACTGCTGAAGATCTTTATCATTAAGTATATCGTCATAGTTCTCATATTTTTATATCTTGCCCAAATTCTCTTACAGCCCATTTTAGTCTTTTAATACCTTTGTCACATACCGCTATCAATTTTGCCCTGAGATTAATCCATCTTTTAACACCTTTGCATAATAGCTTCCCATAAATCCGATTCCCTACTAAACTCCTATACCTACTTCATTTCATTGGTGTTTACTTCTCCTCATTTCACCAATTGACTTTCTAATATCTTCAACCATCTCCATGGTCTTCTTACCATATTCAATATATGTATTAAATTTATATTCATCCTAAGATTCATTTTTATCATTATCAGATTTTTATAGTAAACCTCTCCATATGAGGTTCAATAGAAATGCCTCCTTCATAACCATTTGCGATTAAATCTTTTTTAAAACTTTTTTACCACCAGCCATTTCCTTCCCCAGGAAAGTGTATTCTACTTCAGGAAAACTATTTTTCCAGTATCTTTTATAATGTTCTGCATCTTTGATATGAACATAATGTATTTTATTTTAATATTTGATAAACTTCCCAGGTATTTTTGTTTTATAGGGAGGGTCACCAATTCTGTTATCTGTAAATACAGGGTTGCCTGTATCAAAAACAACAGCAAAATAAGGAGATCATACTTTCAATTAACCTCTTCATATACTCATAAGATTGAGAGAAATAATTCATACAATTTTCATGTAAATAAATGATATCCTCTTGTTCACACATGCTTACTAGTACTTTCAATTTTTTGGTTAGCCAGATTTCCAGGTCAAGGATTATCAGATGCTCATTCTTCCCGTGTAAAAACTCATACCTCGGATCATTTTAGTTCCTAATTTTCTTCATCCTGGGTATAGCTCACTTTTTAACTCTTCAGTAGCACCTTATAATCTTCTTCCCTTATAGGGACTTTTAATTGGCTACTTTGCTGCCAAACAACTTATAATAATCCACAAATTCCATTAATTTACTATATATTTCTTCAAATTTTTTATCACTTATGTCTGTAATGTTTTTTTTCCTTCCAATATTTCTCGCCTCCAATAAAATTCCAAGCAAACTCTTTAGTTACAGTTTAATTTGAGCATCAATATCCCCACGCTTCGTCAGCAAATCCAATAAATACAACACTTTTTATTCCTCCTATTGTTAAGATAGTTTATTCAGAAAATTAGAACCTTTTAAAGTATAAGTACATTAACAAATCTAAATATGTTAATAACTATAATAGATATTGTTTAGCTAATTTTAATCTACCAAAATTTAAAAATCTTTCTAGAATTAAGGTAGAAGCACCGATCGCAACTCCATCAGAACCCAGCACACCAGGGATAATCCTTACTTTCTTAAAAGGATAAGATAAGGCTTTGTTTTTCACAGTTTCTCTAAGGCTCTGAAAAACAAATTCTCCCGCCTCAATAATTTTTCCTTCTACAATAACAGCTTCTGGATTCAAGACATTTATGATATTTGCTATAGCAATGCCAAGATATCTACCAGTATCACGCAAAACTTGTAAAGCTATAGCATCGTCTTTCTTTGCAGCTTCAAATATAATGTCTTCATTAATCGCATCCAATCTCCCATTAACCATGCTGTATATCTTGCTTTCTGCACCCTGTCTAATTATTTTTTTAGTTCTTTCAATTAATGCTGGTATAGTTGCCAGACTATCCAGACATCCATAATTACCACAAACACACAAAGGACCATCCTCATCAACTACAATATGGCCAATTTCACCAGCAGACATACTTACACCTCGGTATAGAATGCCATTTGTAAAAATACCAGATCCGATTCCTGCCCCAACCTTTAAACAGATAAAGTTTTGCATATTCTTAGCAACTCCAAACCACTTTTCTCCCTGGGCAAGGGCTCTATCATTATTATCTAAAATGACTGGCAATTTAAATTCTGCATGTACTATCTCTGCCACAGGCAGATTTGACCATCTAAAAGCAGGAGGATAAATGGAAATACCTTTGTAGTAGTCAACCAATCCATGCATACCAATACCAATACCAATAACCTTTTCTTTGTATTTATAATTATTGACACTCATTAATTGATTAATAATATCTTTAACTTTTTTTAGTATTTTTCCCTGTTCCACTTCCTTGTTTTTAACAGTTTCTCTTCCAATAATATTACCTTTCAAATCTACTAAAACTCCGTTAATTTCATCTATTTCAATATCTATCCCAATAACTATTGCTGCTTTTGGATTTAGTTCGATCATAATCGGCTTTCTTCCTCCGTTTGATTCACCATATCCGACTTCTTTTACAAATCCATAGCTAATTAATTTTTTAACAATTCTTGATACTGTAGCAGCGGTTATATTGGTTTTATTAACAATGTTAGATCTTGATATGGAGGAATGTTCCCAAATAATTTTTAGAACTAAGGTAGTATTAATATCAGATGAAAATTCGGAATTATCTTTTAGATTATTCTTCATTTATTTAATCCTGTATAAATGTAACTTTTTTTTATTATGTAATTATGTTTAAATCTAATACTCATTATTTGCTAATATTTATTGTTATTTAACTTATATATCAGCAAAAAAGAGTTTTTTTTTATTTTTTTCCTATACTTTTTTTCATCATGTAATAATGTTTAATAAAATAATACCATATAAAGAAAATCCCGTCAATGACTTAAATCCACTAATCTGTGTCAACAACTTGTGACCTTTTCTCTTACCTCCAAAATTGTGGAAATGTTGAAAAAAAGAGACTGCCATCAATTTGTTTAACAACTTTTCCAATTTTGGTAAGCAACATACTGCTGAAATCGTTTCTGGAGTAGCGGTTTATGTGCGAGCACTAATCAAATAATCTCATCAATTTTAACTTTCCATTTTACCTTTCTTACTTCATAACCATCAATTAAGAGCTACTATTTTTTTATCAATGGCTTCTACTATGTCTTCAAAGTTTTTTATTCCACTAATAATTAATTGACTCAGGAATCTAAAAACCTCCTACACTAATATTATTTTTAAACATAAATTAAGGTTTCTCAATAATGAGATGCTTACCAGCTTCTGCTGCTCTAATCGCTGGCTCTAAATGAGCACCCAAAGGGGTGCGAATATTAACAATACTCCAAATCAAATAAAAATGTATTTCTAAACTATTAAGAGACAAAATATTCGTCTTCTTCTTGCAAAACAGGAATACCTACAATTAATGCTTTGAAATCACCGTAACCCCGATGAGGTATGCCTGGCTTAATCATTACTACCACTCCCGGTTTTAAATCTACGATGTTTTTATCTGATAATTCCATCTTTCCCCTTCCTTCTAATATATAATATATCTCTGTATTATCAAGATTTTTTATTTACTGATAATTCATTTTGTATTTATAGCTACTTTGACTTCTTTGGAAAAAAGAAATGGTGGTGTTAATTTTATATAATTTAATCTCTGAATAATCTCTTGGGAAATAATAATAAATATTTACCTTATATATCTAAAAGGGAGATCTTGTTTTTTTATATATACTGTTATGAGAAAATTTATATTACATTGTACAAAATTTTACCATCAACGATAGTCATTTTAATGTCTATATTGTTATCAAAAACAACAATATCAGCCTTTTTGTTTTCTCCCAAGATACCTATTTGATCTTCTAATCCCTGGATCTTAGCAGAGTTATAGGTCACCAATTGTACAGCCTGACGGATATTGAGATCCACAAAGTTAACCATATTTCTTACCAACCGGTCCATGGTAGAGACACTGGAGGCAAAAGATTGACGATTTGTAAGTTTGGCAACATAGTTATCTTCCTGAGTTGGAATTTCAAATTCTTCGGGAATATCTGCTTCTACAATAACTTCAAGTCCTCCCAATTCATATTTCCCGGGCCCCATTCCTGCAGCACTCATCGAATCAGTTACCAGACATACTTTGTCTAAGCCTTTAGAATGAAGCACTAACTTCATTAGGCTTGGTGGCAGGTGATGACCATCAGCAATTAATTCTGTAGTAAGTTCATTCATCAATAAAGTTGATTCAACAACTCCGGAAATACGATATCCTTTAATTCGTCTTATTCCTGACATTCCGGAAAACATGTGGGCAACATGGGTATAACCATTTTCTACTGCTTTTAAGACCTGTTGATAGGTGGCGTTGGAATGGCCGATAGCAGCTATAATATTTCTTTTTCTTAATTCCTGACCAAGCTCCAAGCCTCCCTGCACCTCTGGTGCCGCTGTTAATCTGATAATATTGGGATATTCTTCCAATAAAGGGAGATATTGTTCCGGTTTTGGAGAATAAATATGTTCGGGGTTCTGTGCACCTTTCTGTTCTAAACTTACATAAGGACCTTCTACATGGATGCCCAATATTTTAGATCCCTGAAAGTTTTTTTGCATTGCTCTGGAAATGCAGTTTACTGATTGGATAACATCGTTCCAGGAAGCTGATAATGTTGTAGGTATAAAAGAAGTAGTCCCACATTTCACTAATCCCTGAGCCATTATTTGTAAATCTTCTTCGGATCCGGACATTACTGACCCACCAAAGGCTCCGTGGAGATGGGAATCAATAAAACCCGGACTGACATTCATGCCTTTGACATCTATAATTTTGGTACCTTCAGGAATTTCAATCTCAACTTTTTTACCAATCTTTTCAATTTGTTCATCCTTGAGAATAACGCATCCATCATTTATCTCCCGAAAAGGGGTAATAAGTTTCCCGTTGATCAGTGCAATGCGATTTTCCATTGATATCATCTCCTCTTTTTTCTAAAAACCACCTTATCTTCAATAATCTAACTATTTTAAATAGATTGAAGACTGGTCATCTAAAAAGACAAAGCAAGTATCGTGTTTCTTTAAAATAGAGGCAGGAAAGTCCGGTGAAACCTTATCGCCTTTAAAGCAATTTTTTACTGCCTCTGCTTTGCGTCTGTCTGGTACAGTACAGATAATATTTTTTGATTTCATAATCTGTTTGACTGACATAGAAATGGCTCTTTTGGGAACATTATCCAGACTCTTAAACCAGCCTTCGCCAAGCTGTTGTTTTCGACAAGCCTCATCGAGCTGCACAACCATATAGGGCTTTTCAGTACCAAAGTCAGCAGGAGGATCGTTGAAAGCAAGATGGCCGTTTTCTCCGATACCTACAAAGGAGACATCTATCTTTTTCTGGCTGATGATTTGATTAAGGCGTTCACATTCTTGTTTGGGATCAGGGGCATCTCCTTGAACAAAATAAAAATTACCCGGATGCACTTTGTTGATAAAACGATCTTTGAGGTATTTCCGAAAACTTGCCGGATGATCTTCAGGCAGTCCAACATATTCATCCAGATGGAACATGATGGTCTTAGACCAATTTATCAAGTTTATCTTGATAAGGTTTTCTAAGAACTCAAACTGGGAGGCACCGGTGGCTATGACAAAGTTTGCTTCTCCTTTATTGTTGATAGCATCTTTCAGGATTTCAGCTGCTTTTTGGGCGGCAGCTTCACCCATGTTGTGTTTGCTTGAATAGATGTTGATATTCATAAATAACCTCACTAAACTTTTTAAATATCACAGGATTTACGACAGCCCTAGGCCTCTTCCCTTGCAAAACAGAGAGAACTGCCTTGGCAGTTCTGGTTTTAAGTTCTTTGCAAGAGACTTCAGAGCAAACATCGCACCCGCAAGGCGGGTGGCTTTAAGAACCTCTAAAAGAGGTTTAACTTTTTCCTGGTTATTTCTAGTTTTTCTTTTTTCTGATATTTTAACTGAATATTTTTATGCATGATTACTCTTTGGAATTCAGGTAAAAAATGATCATATGACTTATCTTGATATTTTTATGGGAAAACCTTTATTTAACATGAGCCACTTTCTTAGAGGTGGTTTTCATGGTTAAATATTAAAATAGGGCATTAGACCCACAGTGTTTTCAATTATCTGCATTTCAAATTTTAGATAGGACTTTATCAATAAACCAATTAGTTGCTGCAGCTGATTCACCTTTACTGGGGCATTCTCCGATTTAGATTTCATTCTAACAGGTCAGATTAATGGTTTGCCTGAATATGAACTGGGTTATCATAGAGACAACTCTTTGTACCCTGTTTCCCTACACTTTAATAAATGGACCTGAGCCGAGGTATCAAAAAGACCAAAATTCCTTTGCTCCCAACAATCCTGTGATTTGATCAGCTCTGTACCAAGTAAACACCAATGCCTGTTCTGCAAGTCTTTATAAATATTGTAATATCTTCTGCTGAATATATGGTACTTCTGATTGGAAAGAATTTCCAATGAAACCTCTCTTATTTGCACTTGAAAATATAATAGATCAATCATATGAGGAAGCCATATCATAAAATAATATCTCAGCAATATCCAGTTAGTTTTCCACCAGTTGTTTAACTGTTTATCATAGTCTTGTGCTAAAGGTTGGCGATAAAGCTGAACGTTTACCAAACGAATATCACCCAGGGTACCGTCTTCAATAAGTTCTTTTATTTTAATAAACTTAGACAGTGCCCGTCTGTAATAAGCAACAAATAACGGAATGTTGCTTTTTTCACAGGCTGAGATCATTTCCTGACATTCCTGAAAATCAATCCCCATTGGTTTCTCTACAAAAACAGGTTTTTTGGCAAGTGCAACCTTTAAGGTATATTCTTTATGAAAAGCAGGAGGGTAGCAATATAGACGGCATCAACCTCATCATCATTAATTAAATCATCTGCACATTATCACTTACCATTTGAAAACTTTATGACGAGAGGCATAATCTTTGGCCAAATCAGCGTTTCTTCTCATAACTGCAGCTAAAGAAGAATGTTTCTGCTCTGAAGAAGCCGGCCCTCTCTTTACTTCCGTAACATCTCCACAACCAATAATACCCCCATTTATTTCCCTGTCTTTTGGTATCATCAAAGATATACCTCTGTTTTTATCATTAAAATGCTCTCTATTAATTTTAGCAAATTATTATAATTACCTCATTTGTTTTTATGTTATAAGAAATGATTGTCGTTTCCTATCAATATCCTCTGCTTTAATAAGTAGTTCTAAATGGACACCTTAAGAATTTACAAATATAACAATATCAAACCGGGATGAGATAAAAATGTAGGTTTTCTTAATTATTATGATATAAGTATCTAATTCTTTGTCAACGAATCAATGCAACTACTTTTAGAATAGTAAAAAGCAAATAAAATAAATTCTAAACTTGCAGCCTATAACACAATAAAGTATAAATCAAGATAGGAAGGCTAAAAGATATGTTTTTACAATATAACCATCGTTATATATATCATTTTGTATTGTTATTATCTGGCAATAGCCTCCGTCAGCGGGTATAATTGCTCCATTCAGATAATCAGGCTTAGAGGCAAGAAAAACAACGGTTCCTTTAAGATCAGCATTCGTTCCCCACCGACCTGCAGGTATCCGTTTTAAAATTTCTTGATACCTTGTCTTATCTTTTATAAGTGCAGCGGTATTGTCTGTTTTCCATATATCAGGGCAATGGCATTTTACATTTATGTTATATTTAGCCCATTCATTACATAGTGCCTTGGTTAAACCAGCAGCACCATGTTTGCCTTCGTATAAGAAGAACACAACGAATGCCACCTTGATATGATAACATGGAGGCTACGTTATTAATTTTTCCACCTGAATTATTCTTAATAAATTCTCTTGCAACTGCCTGGGAAAGAAAAACGGAGACTTTAAATTCACCATTTATTACATCATCCCAATCTTTCTCAGTGAAATCTTTGGCTTCATCACGCCTGATAGTACCGGCATTATTAATAATATCTATCTGACCAAAAGTCGCCAAGGTTTCATCAATTATTGAAGGAATGCTTTCTTGACTACACAAATCTGCTTTAATTGGTAAAATTTCTGACCCAGCGATTCTATTTGTTTTTTTCTTCACTCATATCACCTCTGGCAACTCCTACAATATGGGCACCAGCTTCTGCTAATCCTTCTGCCATTCCATATCCAAGACCCGTTCAACCGTGAACAGCCTGTTACTATAGCTACCTTATTTTTTTGTTAAACAAATCCATTCAACCCAATCCTTTCTTTTAAAGAATAAAATATTATTTTATTCTTATGGGAATATTAAAAGTTACTCAATTATTTATTTACAGAGTTTTTAAATCTAAATTACTTCTATACTTATTCACTCTATCCTAATATTCCGCCAGTTATACCATATATCATTCCAGTTATATAACTTGCTTTCTCTGATATTAGAAAATGAATAAGTTGTGCAACTTCCTCGGGGTTACCCATTCGTTTCATAGGTATACCAGATTCAAATTTTTTAACAACTTCAGAAGGTGTATTCTTAAAGAAACCAGTATGTATTACTCCAGGCGATACTGCATTGACACGAATACCTTCATCTATTAATTCTTTTGCTAGTCCTCTGGTAAACCCTTCAATTGCAGCTTTGCTCGTTGCATAAGGAACTGCACCGGGACCACCTCCATTTTGTGCAGCAATTGAAGTGATGGTCACAATACTTCCAGCTTTCTGTTTTAGCATATAAGGAATAACCTCTCGACAAGTCATAAAAACACTATTAAGATTAAGATCCATCATATTATGCCATAGCAGATTGCTCATCTCACCTATTTTTGCTCGTTCTATAATACCACCACTATTCGCTATAAGAATATCAATTCTTCCATAAGCATCAATAGCTTTTTGCACCATTGACTTAACCTGTTCATCTTTTGTTATATCAGCTTGTACTAATAAAGCTCGTTGTCCTGTCTTCTCCACTTCCTTTTTGGTTCTTTCAGCGCCTTCAAGTGAATGGCAATAATTAACTACAATATCTGCGCCATTTTTTGCTAATTCTATAGCTGTTGCCTGTCCAATACCACTACTAGCTCCGGTAATTAATGCAACTTTGCCCTTTAATTCCATTAAAACTCTCCTTTTACCCTTATTTATTTCAAATCCTGCATTGATACATCATCCATGTCAGAGAAAGTCTGGTTTTCTCCGACCATTCCCCAGATAAAAGTATAGTTACCGGTTCCTACACCGGAATGAATGGACCAACTTGGATTAATTACTGCCTGTTCATTTCTGACCACAATATGTCTGGTTTCATCTGGTTCACCCATGATATGGAAAACAACGTCATCTTCTGACATATCAAAATAGAGGTAAACTTCCATTCTTCTGGCATGAGTATGACAAGGCATAGTATTCCAAACATTTTTTGGTTCCAAAAGAGTCATCCCCATTAATAACTGGCAGCTTTTGGCAACATCAGGATGAACATATTTATAGATGGTTCTTTTGTTTGAATTATCCAATGAACCGGCATGTTGAGGTTTGGCATCATTAATATTTATCTTAACATTGGGATATGTTTTATGGGCAGGTGCACTGACCAAATAAAATTTGGCAGGTTCATCACTGTTTTCGCTTTCGAAACTTACTTCCTTGGCTCCCATGCCCACATATAAGCCATCCCTTGAATCTAGTTGATACTCATTTTCATCTACTTTAACTTTGCCCTTTCCTCCTATATTAATTACACCTAATTCTCTTCTCTCTAAGAAATATTCAGCACCTATCTCTTTCCCTGCCTCTAAACGCAGAGGCTTTTCTAAAGGACAAGCACTGCCAGCAATTATTCTATCAATATTACTATAAGTCATATTGATTTCGCCTTTGCTAAATAAATCTGTAATCAAGAAATCATTTCTAATCCTTTCAGTAGTGTAGTGCTTAAAATCCTTTGCATTCACTCCATCTCTTATTTGCATTTTTCTCTCCTCCTATTTTTTTTATAAGATATTTTCATATTATTTACTTAATAAAGCGTAAATTTTAATTTATTGTTATTTTCAAAAACCATTCGTACTTATTTTTTGCTTTAATAACCTTAATTTTGTTCCATTGTTTTGCTATATCTAACCTATCAAAAATACCTGTACACGGCTCCAGGGCTACATTGTACTGCCCTAAAAGACCTCCTTCATTGACCCATATCCCTAGATAGGGAACTTTTTCAATAGGATATGATAAAGTAATCATTTCTTTCGTTTCAATATCATATAATGAAGACCACCCTTCCTTAATTTCATTTAAGACATAGTATTTTTCACAGGCTTTTACAGATTTTGCTCTTATTCTTGACATATTGTACTTATGATTTAAATCAGCATGAACAATAGGCCAGGAAAAAACATCTCCATAATTTCCCAATCGCTTGCTTTTATCGTATACATTAATTATCTCCTTTGCTGAATCAGGAAGGATAATTTTTGTATTTTGATTACAATTAAATAAAGGGTGTGCAGCCCATATAAAATAGAAGTTATAATTTGCATGATTATATACTTTGTATTTTATATATATTTCATGTGTATTTATTAATTTAATCTCTTTTTTAAATTTATAAGGGAACCTTACCCCATAAACAGTCAGATTGATAATATTATTATTTATCTCATATTCCCAGGGAAGGGACCATACTTCGCCATGATCGGGAATTCTAATACCCTGCCAAGGTTCAACCGGATAATAACAACTGGCAATTGTAGGAAACATGTCATCAAAACCGCTACATTCAGACTTTTCAAACAACATGTCATATTTTGGTTTCTTATACTTATCCCCTACTGCCTGATAAAGATATTCTTTGTTTTTTTCTTTGTGGAAAATAGATTGAATTTTCCCGCCAAGTTGAGGTATAATTTTAACAATTAATTTTTCATTTTCTAAGAAAATGATGGGTATATCTTTGTATTTCCCATGAAATATCCTTTCACTCAATATTTTTATCTCCTTAAGCAAATCTATAATCAATTATAGACAAAATGACTCTCTATAATAATTTTTAATTATCAAGATTAAGTAACCCTCTAAACACGGTTTGAGGGTGGATAAATCTACATATTATTTTCAGCCACTACTGGTAGGAGAGCTCCTCCATCTATTTTTAAGCATTCACCAGTAATATAACCTGCATTTTTCTGAATCTAAATATAGCACAACATGAGCAACTTCTAAGGGAGAGGCAAATCTTTTTAATGGAATTTTGGATTCGACTTTAAAGATGGGGTTATCTCTAGTCAATAACATTGGTATACCCTGGAGCTATTGCATTAACACGTATGTTATATTTTGCCAATTCAGAGCAGCATTTTTAGTAAATTTTGTGAAAGGGCAGCTTTATTTGCTGCATAAACTGTAACATTAGGCCAGCATCCAGGGAATTATGGTTAGAAGAAATATTAATAATATGTCCTTAATATTGTTTCTACCATATTTCAGGGCTGCTCTTTGAGCACAAAGTATGCACCTTTCCAATTTACGGATGTTATTCTATCCCATGTTTTTCCTCAACATCCAAAAAAGGTACAAATTTACTTATTCTGAATTATTCACCATCAGATCAATTTGACCAAATTCTCCTAAAATTTTTCAAACATTTTGTCAATTTCATCCAACTTACCAACATCAGCCTGCACACATAGACTTCTAACACCTTTTTGTCAATTTCTTTGCACACTTTCTTTGCTTCTTCTTCGCTACTACAATAGTTTACATACTACGTGATATCCATTTTCTGCTAATAAAAAGTGCAATGCTTTTCATTCTATCTTCCTGCTCCTGTAATAAGTGCAATTTTTTCTCCTTTGGTATTTCACCACCCAACTTATAAACAAAAAATTTTTTTATTTATTTATTTCTCACCATTCAGTAATTGGTTCATCTTCATTTCTCAGATAGGATTTTTCCAGTTATAACCTTCTACTGCCATTTCTTTTGCTTTTTCTTCATCTATTTCAATACCTAAGCCTGGACCAATAGGTAATTTTACAAAACCATCTACAAATTAAATACTTCTTTATTTTTATATAATCAATAATGTCATTTTTTTGTTGTAATGCATGCTTACGCTTTGTTCTTGAATAAATGCATTAGGAGTACAAGCATCTAGTTGTATAGCAGCAGCTAAATTAATAGGACCTAAAGGAGCATGAGGAGCAACTGCAATATTATATGCTTCAGCCATCACTGCTATTTTTTTGGTTTCAGAAATACCACCCGCATGTGATAGATCCGGCTGGACAATATCTACAAGCCCTTCACTAAATATATGTTTATAGTCCCAACGTGAAAATAATCTCTCTCCGAGAGCTATAGGGATACTATATTTGCGTAAGTCTTTAAGGGCTTCATAATTTTCTGATAAGACCGGCTCTTCAATAAACATTAAATTAAATGATTCAAGTTCCCTAGCCAAAACACAAGCCATTCCTTTATGTAAGCGCCCATGGAAATCAACGGCAATTTTAAATTTATCACCTACTGCCTCTTTTACAGCAGCAACCCTTTTAATTACTGAATCTATTTTTGCATGATTATCTATATAATGAATTTCAGCAGTAGCATTCATTTTTACTGCTTTAAATCCTTTTTCTTTTCTTTTTATAACATCTTTTGCCACATCATCCGGTCGGTCTCCGCCTATCCACGAATATACTTCTATCTTATTTCGAGTTTTCCCCCCTAATAATTCATAAATAGGGGTATTATAAAATTTGCCTTTAATGTCCCAGAGTGCCTGATCTATCCCAGCAATGGCACTCATTAATATCGGACCACCTCTATAAAATCCTCCCCTGTACAACTTTTGCCAGTGGTCTTCTATATTTAAGGGGTTTTCTCCAATTAAATACTCACTCAACTCTTTAACTGCTTCTTTAACTGTGTTTGCTCTGCCTTCAACTATGGGCTCTCCCCATCCTGTTATTCCCGCATCAGTTGTAATTTTTAAAAAAAGCCAGCGCGGAGGAACTTTAAATAATTCAAAATTCTTTATTTTCATCTTTTGCCTTCCTCTTTTTAAAATAGTACTGTCACAATCTTTTTATTTGCTTTCCTATCTAATTATTGTCATATCAGTAATCTATCTTTAAAAATTGCCTTTTTCTTTTTTTATTTAACTAATCAATATAAGGTACAATCAAAGAGATTCTTTAAAGACTTATTCTTAATAATAAAACGATTAGGGAAAATGTATAGTTTTAAGCTAACATCGGTTCTTTTGCCTTTATTAATATTTTGTTAATGTTGTTTTAATTTATCAAGATAGATAGCACTTAATAAAACGACTCCCCGGGCTACATATTGATAAAAAGTAGGCACATTTAATAAATTTAGAACATTTGAAACCATGCCCATAATAAGAACACCAACTATAACCCCGCTCATTGTTGCAATTCCACCTGTCAAAGAAACTCCACCTAATATACAGGCAGCTATTACTTCTAGTTCTAAACCCTGGGCTGCATTTGGTTGACCGCTGGTCATTCTAGAAGCAAGAATAACTCCGGCAAAACCAGCTATAAAACCCTGTAAAGTAAAAATAATAATTTTGCTCCGTTCTACATTTATCCCTGACAACTTAGCAGCTCTAATATTCCCACCTATGGCCAGAATGTTTTTTCCAAAAACAGTTTTATTTAATAAAATACCAAATATAATGAAAGATCCAATCAAAATCCATACAGGAGTGGGAATATCCATAAGTCTACTATTGCCCAGCTTATAAAAATTTACTTCTCGACGACTGCTCTTCCTCCTGAAAAATGAAAGTCATTCCTCTAAAAATCATTTGAGAGAAAGGGTCGTAATCAAAGCGTTCAAACCCAGTTTGGCTACTGAAAAGCCATTAATTAAACCAACTATTCCTCCCCCAAGAAGACCCGCAGCTATGCTTAACCATAAATTACCAGTATTATTAATTGTAACAGCTACTATAATCCCAGAAAAAGCAACCGTAGAACCGACAGATAAATCAAAATCACCACCTCCCAGTGCAAGCATCATTGTATTAGCAATTAACCCAATAGTCACTACAGAAAGAATCAAACCAACCATATTGCGCCAGGTAAAAAAATATGGAACAAAAATTGCAAATAATATAAACATAACGCCAAAGATAATAACCATACTGTAATGATCATATAAATACCTTAAAGTCAACTTTGCTTGATAACTGTTATTATTCATAGTATTAATATATTAATCTCCTTACAAAAATTCTATCTGGAAACAGGTAATGCCATAGAAAGTATCTGTTCTTCTGTTGCTTCTTCTCTTTTAACACAACCAACTATTTTTCCACTTCTCATAATAATTATTCGATCAGCTACTCCCATTACTTCTGGCAATTCACTCGACACAAAAGCAATTGCCTTACCTTCATTAGCCAATTGATATATAATTTTATAAATTTCAAATTTAGCACCAACATCTATTCCTTTAGTCGGTTCATCCATTAAAAAAACATCAACTTTTTCACTCAACCATCTGGCAAGAATAACTTTTTGTTGATTTCCGCCTGATAAATTTCTAATCAATTGTTCTCTTGAAGGAGTTCTTATTTTTAAATCATCAATAAATTTATCAGCTACCTTCTCTTCTTCCTTTTCATTAAGAAATAAATTTGCTATAAGCATATTTCTCCTGGAGCTTATATTTATATTTTCACTTACAGAACGGACACCAATAATCCCTTCATCTATTCTTTCTTCCGGTAAAAGACAAATGCCATTTTCAATTACATTTTTTGGAGTACTATTATTTATTGTTTTATTATTTACTAATACTACTCCCTCTTCTGCTTTTACATCTCCATAAATCAACCTAAGCAATTCACTTCTCCCCGCTCCAACGAGGCCAAAAAAACCAACAATTTCTCCCGAATTAATCTCAAAACTAACTTTATCTGAAAGACCTGGGCCATAAATATCTTTAACTTTAAAAAGTGTTTCCCCTTTTTCGTGTGGCTCATAGCCATATTTGTCCTTTATTTTCCGACCAACCATTTTCTTAACCAGTATTTCATTGTTTAAATTATTCATACATTCAAAAGTGTTAATGTGTTTACCATCACGTAAAATTGTACAACTATCACATAAATCAAAAATTTCTTCTAATCTATGAGATACATAGATAATTGCACATTGCTGTTCTTTTAAGTTTCTGATGATTGCAAACAATCGTTTTATTTCTCTTTCTGATAAAGAACTAGTTGGTTCATCAAAAGCAATAATGCGTGTATTATGTAATAAAGCTTTACCGATTTCTATCATTTGACGCTGAGCAATAGATAAATCTTTAACCTTAACATTGGGATTAAAATCTTCACCTAGTAATTTTATTTGTTCCTCTGCTTTAGTAATTAATTCCTTATAAACAATAAAACCATTTTTTTGCGGGTAATGGCCTATCATCAAGTTTTCTGCCACTGTCATCTCAGGAACTAAATTTGATTCCTGGTATATTATCGCAACACCAGCATTCAAAGCCTCACTGGGATTATTAAATTTTTTCTCATTATTATCAATTACTATTTTACCTGTGTTTGGAGAATAAGCACCACTTAAGATATGCAGCAAAGTGGATTTTCCAGCCCCGTTTTCCCCAACCAAACCATGGATACTACCACTTTTAATACCAAAAGAAATAGAATCTAACGCTTTTACACCTGGAAATGTTTTAGTGATATTCTCAAATTTTAAATAATCATTCATTACAGTTAACCTTTATTTGAAATTAAAATACGATGTGAGAGGGTACCCAATTACAAGCACCCTCTCTTCAGCACAAATTATTTACTTGACAATTTCCTGGTAATTATCCCTATTTATTACTGTCCCACTTGTCCAGGTAACCTTAGGTGGTTCTTCTCCTTCAGCAATCCATAGATACATTAGCCTTGCCGTATCGTAACCATGCTGTACAGCATCCAGTTTAACCGAAGCAAAAAATGCAGTTGGTTCTTCTTTTTCAAATTCATTGATAGCAAAATTGTCTCCATTAATACCTACCGCTATTGCTTCATCGGCACCAAAGCCCTGACCTTCTAAAGCTCTAACTGCACCTATTGTAGTACTATCCGATGGTCCAAAAGCAATCCATTTTTCAATTTCAGAATTTTTATTTATGGCAACATTAGCAGCATTAAAACTACCTTCGGTATCATCTTTTCTCATTGAACAGTTATATATATTTTCTTCTGGGAAACCAGATTCTACTAATTCATCAGTGGCTCCGTCTGTCCTGTCTTTTAAAGTAGGCAATTGATCATAACTCATACACAAACATCCAACTTCAGATAATTCCCAGCCCCGATTATCTAATTCTTTAATAAGAGTTTCACCTACTGATCTACCAATCTTATAAGCAGATATACCCATGTGAGGTACTTCTTCCATTGGCTCACCATTTGCATCTACAAATTGATCATCTACACTCATAACCTTTAAATTATTTGCATTAGCTGCAGTTACTATAGCCGGCCCAAGTCTAACATCAGGAGTGCATATAACAAAACCCTGGGCTCCCTGGGTAGCAAGATTATCAATAGCTGATAGAACTTCTCCACCGTCAGTTGTAGCAATCTTTATGACTTCGAAGCCAAAGTCTTCTCCGGCTTCCTCAGCATATTTCCACTCATCCTGAAACCAGTCTTCTTCGGGCATTTTTACTAAAAAACCAATTTTAACCTGGTCAGCCGCCAAAGTATGAGGAGCTATTCCCATTATCATTAAAACCATTAATATTAACAATAATACTTTTTTCATTTTTTACTCCTTTTAATTTTTATTAATTTTAAGATTTTAAGAACTAATAACATATATAAATATATCCTGAAACAAATACCACCCCCCCCTTTTTTTTTGAAATAAAGTGCCTTTCAGAAAACTCTAAACCTTCTCTTAAGCTGATTTTCTTCGTTCTGAAAAAATTCTTTTTTCCAATATTACCACTCTTCCCTCAATTTATCATATCTAACTATATCCTAACTATAGTCCTTGATTTGCCATTATCGTATCAAATACACACTTTAGACATATACTCTGGCAATCCTACAAATCCCGATGATTTCAAATAAAACAAAGCACCTGCCTCATTTTCTTTGCTTTGACCTCCTTCTTCCCCCATTGCGCTAGTTATATATATATCTTGATAACCTTCCCCGGCAAAAGTTAAGGAAGTTATTTTTTTTGTGGGTAAACTAACGCTCAATACTTCCTTCCCTATAGGGCTATACCTTTTTAAACACCCACCATTCCATCGGGCACTCCAGACGTATCCATCAGAGTCAACAGTCAATCCATCAGGATCTATCTCCTGTTCTTCAACTTTAATAAAAACTTTTTGGTTACTAAGGGAGCCATTCTCTTTATTGTAGTCAAAAATATAAATCTCACCTTTCTTAGAATCAGTAAAATACATTTTTTTCTTATCTGGGCTAAAGCCCATTCCATTTGAAAGCCCTATATTATCTAAAATCAGCTTAAGTTCTCCATCTGTATCTAGAAGGAATAAATAAGCAATCCCATTTTCATCTGGCATTGTTCCACAAAAAACTCGCCCATATGGGTCAGTAATGACATCGTTAAATCTTGTATTTTTTAGGATAGGCGTATAATCAATTAGATTAATAAGCTTGTTGTCTTGCCATATTTTGATAGCTCCTTTTTCCATAAAAAGAAGAAAAGAGCCATTTTCTTGAATGGTAAAACCACCTACGACAGTATCTCCTTCAAATACCTTCTCAACTATACCTTTTTTCGGATTGTATTTGTAAATAATACCAACTGGTATATCCAACCAATAAAGGCTTTTATCCTTAGAATACCAAAGTGGATTTTCTCCTATAATACACTTAATATTCGTAATAATCGTAGGTTCTATCATGTTAAATTATATTCCTCCCATATTTAGTAATACATATTATTGTTTTTCTATTCATCAGTGAAAACTATTTATTGAAAAGAACGACTCCTTTATCGACCGGAACTGGTCCTCCCCAAAATACTCCATAAATTAATAATTCTTCGCCCTTTTTCAAAACTCCATTCCATGATTAATCGCTTCATGTGAACCAGCAAAGTAAATCAATAATCTATTTAACATGCTTCTAGATTAAAAGGTTGAGTATCGTTGATTCTTTTATTCCCTTAAATTTTTCTTCACTAATTATAATTAGTTAGTAATGTTTTAATTCATTCATAATGCTTTTGCTAGCTTCATAAAGAATGCCTACATCAACAGAAAAAGACATATATTGCACTCCCAAGGAAATCCATTTTTTTGCAGTCTGAACATCATCCGCAAAAGTACCCACTGCAATCTTATGTTGCTTGCACTTTAAAACTACTTCTTTCATTTTCTCAACTACTAAGGAGTCATTAACTTTTCCTGGTATCCCCAGGGATTGAGAAAGATCATATGGACCAATAAAAACAACATCTATTCCGGAAACGGATAATATTTCATCAAGATTATTGATACCTTTAACTCCTTCTATATGGATAATAATCATGGTTTCCTTATTTGCAGATTTAAAATACTTAAATTTATCCATTGACGAGTAGTTTGCTGCTCTTACATATCTGCATACACCACGGTCTCCCTGTGGAGAGTACTTAACTGAATTTACTGCCCGTAGGGCATCAGATTTGCAATTAATCTGAGGAATTTCTACACCTTGAGCTCCAATGTCTAATGCTCTTAAAATAAGAGATTCATCATTGTTAGCTACTCGGATAATGGGATTAATATTGACAGATTCTGCAGCCCTTATCATATCCTGGGCACTTTGTATGGAGATAGGCCCATGTTCTTGATCTATTATTACAAAATCAAATCCGGCAAAACCCATTATTTCAACTACTGCCGGGTCGGTAAATTTCAGAAACGGTCCAAAAACGGTTTTTCCATTCATTAATGCTTCTTTAAGATAATTCTTTTTCATAATTATTTATCCTCTTAATTTTTATCTTTGTACACGTCCGGAGCCTGAACCTGCTGCAAGTTTCTTGACTTCCTCAACTGAAATTAATGGTAAATCGCCTGAGATCGAATGTGCGAGACAGGATGCAGCTACTGCAAATTCCAATGCTTCTTTATCGTCCGGTAGCCGATTCAAGCCATAAATTAATCCTGCGGCAAAGGCATCTCCTCCACCTACTCTGTCAACAATATTGTGAATTTCATATTTTTTGGAAACATAAAAATCTTTTCGATTATTCAAAACAGCTGACCAGCCATTGTTATTTGCAGAATGACTTTCTCTTAAAGTAATGGCAACTTTCTGTAAATTAGGATAGATTTCCAGGACTTTATTGGTTAACTCTTTATATTTATCTACTTGAAGTTTCCCCGATTCAACATCAATGTCAACCTTTATTCCCAAAGATTTTTGACAGTCTTCTTCATTCCCGATGGCAATATCAGTATATTTGACAAGCTCACCCATTATTTCCGGAGCAGACTTTCCATATTTCCAGAGTTTTTTTCTATAATTAAGGTCACAGGAAACTTTGACACCCTTCTCTTTTGCTGTTTTTACTGCCTTTAAAGAAAGCTCGGCTGCTGATAGGGAAATGGCAGGAGTAATACCGGAAATATGAAACCAGCTTGCACCTTCAAAAACCTCATTCCAATTAATGTCTTTGTTTGATGCCTCTGCAATTGCTGAATGAGATCTATCATAGACAACCACAGAAGGTCTTTGATTTGCCCCGTTTTCCAGGAAATAAACACCTAATCTCTCCCCTTTTCTTATCACAAGAGAAGTATCGATTCCCTGCTTGTTTAGCTCTCTTATACAGGCCTCACCAATGGGATTGTCAGGAATAACCGAAACATAAGATACAACAAGACCTAATCTGGCTAACCCGACTGCAACATTGGCTTCTCCGCCTCCGAAAGTGGCTTCCAGAATGGGACTCTGAAAAAACCTCTCTAGTTGAGGTGGTTTAAGTCTTAACATGATTTCACCAAAAGTTATGTACTTATCCATTTTTATCTCCTTTTGCAGATTATTTTTGCATCAGATGAATGGCAAATCCGGATACTTCTTTCTTCAGATATACTGATTTCAATTTTCCATCTGACTCTTTTGCTGTTTCGGATAGAATAGAAACACCTTTTCTTCCCAAATAAGCTATTGCTCTTTGGATATCATTGGTAGCTATAGCAATATGGCCATGTTCACCCAGATATTTTTTTTTCATTACTTCAACACCTGAGCCTGCAAAAACAGAGCTATTTCCTTCTTTTACAGTGAAATTGAAAATCTGCGACAGTAATTTGGCAGAGTCAAGGGCATTTTCTTTATTTTCTTCATTTATGCCAAGATGAGCAAACTGAAATCCTAATAAAGTAGAAACAGCTTCCCTGGAAATGGCTGTGATTTCCTTAAAATTCCCTGCAGAGATAAGTTCAGGTTTAACCATCCAGCTCCCACCGCAGGCATGTACCTGCTTATGGGCAAGATATGATAGAAAATTATTCAAATTTATTCCTCCGGTAGGAATAAATTTGATTCCCGAATAAGGAGCAGACATTGCTTTTAGCGCTGCCAGGCCACCTGAAGCTTCGGCAGGAAAGAATTTAACTATTTCAAGACCTCTTTCTAAGGCCATTTCAATCTGGGTTGGATTGTTAACTCCGGGTGTCACAACAATATTGTTCTCTAAACAATATTCGACAATTTTGCTATTAAAACCCGGGGAAACAATAAACTTCACTTTCAGCTGCGACAGCCTTTTGCTTGTTCAATAGTCAAAACAGTACCAGCTCCAACTAAAAAGAATCTGGTAATTCGTCAGTCAGGCTTTGATAGAACCAGCAGCTGCTGTTCTGAATGTAATTTCAGCAATTGGAAGATCTCCTCAAGCGCTTTACCCAATAGTATAGCATCTTTTGAATTCTCAATTTTCTACCGGGACAATCCCTATCTCACAATCTTTTCAGAATTTCATTCATTAAACATAACCTCTCTTTCCTTAAACCTTAGTAAATACAGGCATTTCTTTGTAATGCAACAATTTATATATTTTATTATTTGGCTTATACCCCAGGCAGAAGATATTTTCTGACAGGTAGCAATAAGTTAAACTCCTGTAAATGGTCTTGATTTTCATATTTACTCTATAAGCAGGGCTGGAAACACTCACTGCGGCAACTACTCTTCTGATAATCTCTGATGAATTGCTGCAATGCAGCGAACATCTTTTTCATTTTTCTTCTCTATCCATAGCAAAACCTTTTTGAACAACCTTAATGGATTCAGTCTCAAATACTCTCAGTCAGTGATTATATTTTCATTAAATTTGAAAATTCTATTCTAGCCTAATATTTTATTTCTTTCAGTTGGTGGCAAGTAAGCCAACAGGACACCTAATGCCATTTACAATAGAGTGATGCTCTCCTGCCTACATAAGGATCATTCTAATGGTTTGCGATGACTCCTCTTTTGCCAGATAAAGAACATTGATATCTTTCTAAAATTGCTAAATGGACGGTTTCATTACAATTTTTGTCAGTTCCCTTAGAAAAGGTCTGGCTTCTTTTACCAGATCATTGAATTAATTTTTGCCATTCCCAGTTCTATTAACTTTAAACCTAACTGGTATTTTTGAGTGGTTGGGTTTTGTTCTACATATCCCCCATATTTCAAAGTATCCAGTATTCGATGAACGGTACTGGGGTAAAAATCTAATTTTTCACTTATTTCACTCATACTCATGGGAGATCTATGTTCTAACAGAATTTCTAGAACAGAGAATGTTTTAGTTAATACTTTTATTGGATAGTTTGGAGTTGATTTGAGCATGTTTTTCTCTATTTCTATAATATGAAACTATTTCTATATTATAATTATAAAAATAATTCTTTGTCTAATTTAAAGTAGTATTAAAATTGTAGTATTTTCTATTAATTTCTTCATTAATTAGAATTCGAAACCAAATAAAGATTCTAATTATATATTCAATCGATTCAAAGTTTTTATGGTCATCTCGGCAGCAGAATCCTGGTCCGGCATAGGGAGTATTTCTGCCGAAACATATCCTTGATAATTAATATCTTTTAGGGTCTCTATTATTTTCTGAAAATCAAGATGTCCATATCCTGGTGCCAGTGATTGCTAAAATCCTCTCATCTTAATTCACTTTTAATATTGGACAGATAGACAATGCCTAACAGTATTGTAAGAAAGCCGCTCATTTGGTAAAGATCAGGGATTTCTCTTAAAATGAACCAGGCAAGTAAAATGGAAACTGCCGGATATGCCGAGATAATTGCAGTGGCTTTGGACAAATTAATACGTTTAATTGATTCATAGAAAGTATAATAAGTTAAGGCATAAATCACAATGCCGTAAAAAATAAGAATACCTAGAATGTTCATTTCTTTCAACCGGTCAAATTCATGCACTCCAGCCAACTGGCTTATTATAAACAGGAAAATCCCACCGTATAAAGTCCTACCTGCAGCAATAAAAAGAGGATTTAAATCATATTGGTTTAATAATCGTTTACTAAAAATATGACCAATCTGATAACAGAGAGGTGTACCTAAAACCAACAAATCCCCCCAGTTCAAGGCAAATGTTCCCTGATATACAACTAATAATGTACCAAAGATTATAATGACAGTAGTAATAATCTGGCGTAAGGTCACCTTTTCATTTAGCAAGATATATCCGATAAAAAGGGCATATATTGGTTCTACCTGCAGCAAAATAGCAGAATTGATTCCACTGGTTAACCTGACACCGTAAAAAAACAGGATATTGGATATGGTGGTACCAAAAAAACCAATTAATAACAAAGAAAGAAAAAATCTTTTGTCTAATAATATACTAATCGAAATTCTTCTGAATAAGATAAAAATAATCAACCCGGCTGCGGCTATCAGGTTAGTCAAGGCTGCAAAAAAAAGCGGGTGGACTAGAGAAACGCCATACTTACCTAAAATAGGTAAGGCTCCGTGAATAAACACACATATAATTACCAGGATAACCCCTTCTTTTTCTTTTTTTTCCATAAATATTCCTTAAATATTAATAAATGATTTACATACCGCTAGGTTTGATTGTAATTTTTCTTCTGATTTCAGCTAAAGAACCGATATTATAAAAAATTAACCTGATATGTTATAATAACATTATCACATATATAGAGAAAGGGTAGAGATGTTATTCTTAAAAAGAATAAAAAATAATTTACCCATCTTGTTGCTTCTACTTTTTATTATATTGCCTATAAAACCAACACTTGCTCAGACTCCTTCGGCAATCTATCTTTTGACTGTTGAAGGCACAATCAACCCAATTACAGCCCAATATATCGTAGATGGAATAACAGAAGCTGAAAACAATCAAGTAGAATGCATCATCATTCAGATGGACACCCCTGGAGGTTTAGATAACTCCATGAGAAAAATTATAAAAGAAATGTTGAATACCCCTATTCCTGTTATTATCTATGTTGCACCACAGGGTGCCAGGGCTGCCTCTGCGGGAGCTTTTATTACCCTGGCAGCCAACATTGCAGCTATGGCTCCCGGAACCAATATCGGTGCAGCGCATCCTGTTGCTATGGGAGAAGGTCAAATTGATGAAGAAACAAAATCAAAGATTGTTAATGATGCTTCTGCCTATATTAAAAGTATTGCCGGCAGAAGAAACAGAAATGTAGAAATAGCTGAAAAATTTGTAAGAGAAAGTATCTCTATAACTGAACAGGAAGCATTGGAAAATAACATCATTGAATTTGTTGCCGATAGTATGGATGACTTAATTTTTATGATTGATGGAGTTAAAGTAACGACCTCACAGGGAGATAAAAAACTAACGACAGAGGGAAAAGAAATTATTGAATACAATATGTCAGTTACTGATTTATTTCTTCATACACTTACTGACCCCAATATTGCCTATATCCTTTTATTTCTTGGTATGTATGGTATTCTAGGTGAATTTAGTAATCCCGGAGCATTGTTCCCCGGTATTTTTGGTAGTATCTGTCTTATCCTCGCTTTTGTTTCATTCCAGATGATACCAATCAACTTTGCCGGTATAATTCTTATTGTAGCGGGTCTTATTTTATTTATCGTAGAAATATATACACCTACTTTTGGGATACTTACAATGGGAGGAATTGCTTCCCTAACCCTTGGTTCTTTTATGCTTACCAAAGATTTAGCACCCTTTCTACAGGTTTCATCAGGGGTGATTATTACCATGATAGTCGCAACCGGAATATTCTTTATCTTTGCAGTAACCAAAGGGATGAAAATACAATGGAGAAAACCCATTTCTGGTAAAGAAAGCATGACCGGCATGGTAGGAACTGCCAGAACTGTTTTAAACCCGGATGGACAGGTGTTTATTCACGGGGAAACATGGCAAGCTGTAACATCTAACGGTACGCCCATAAAAAAAGGAGAAAAGGTTGTTGACATATCATTAGAAGGGCTTCGCTAATAGTCAAAAAATTGACAAAAGAATAAAATGGATATTATCACTTCATCAAGTCTTTATCTTGGGATTCTTATTGTCATAGTCATTATTTTATCTCAAGCTATCAAAATCGTTAAAAGAGGCTGAAAGGGTAATCTTCCGTTTAGGAAGGATTGTAAGGAGCAAGGGTCCTGGTCTTATTATTCTGATTCCGATCATTGACCGTATGGTAAAGGTCAGTTTACATTACAATCAATATGGATGTACCTGCACAAAGTTATTACCAGTGATACAGTCCCTATTAAAGTAAATGCGGTCATTTATTTTCGGGTTATTGACCCGGTTAAAGCTGTTATTTCGGTGAAAATTATATCTCCATACTTCCCAGATGGCCAAACCACTCTGAGAAGTGTTTTGGGAAAGATTTAGATACTTTTCTGTCAAAAAAGAGAAGGTAAACCAGACCACGCTTCAACAAATCGTAGACGAACAGACTGATCCCTGGGAATTAAAGTAAACCGTGGAAACAAGGATGTGGAATTACCGGAAAATATGAGGCGCGCCATGGCCAAGCAAGCCTGAAACTGAAAGAGAGAGAGAAGGGCAAAAGTAATTCATGCCAGGTGGTCCAAAACTACGAAGCTGGTTCGAGCAACGAAAAAATAGATACATACTGGCATTGCAATTGCGTTATCTGCAAACTTTAGGGTTATTGCTGAACAAAAATACGACTACCATATTCCCTTCGATGAATTAGTTAAACCATTTTAGATGTTTATGGCAAGCAGCAAAAATCTCACGTCTACTCTGAGGAAGAAACAAATAAAAGACAATAAAATACAAAGTAAATTTCAGATATACCTGTTGTATGATTTAAGCTAACTTAATAAAAATAAACTGGAATTTAGATAAATTATAGATGAAGTATATAAGGCTTTATCTATCTTAATATGACCTTATATACTTCATCTCCGCCTCTTACTCTTTATTTCTACTTTAATTCCCAGAATCCTTAATGGCTGTATCCATAGCTCTTTATCGATTTGCATTGATTCCAATTTCCTGCGAAAAAAATCTGTTGTATGACCGATAAATTGAAGTGTATCCCCTATCTGATTTCCCTGATTCAATATCAATAGCTGCTACGCCAATCTTTGCAAATAATCAATAACATGACCAACTAATTCTTTCTCCATTTTTAAATCCTCATTTACTCCTTTTTAAGTATTTATAAATATATTATAAATAGATAATTAAACTAGTAAATATACTTTGAAATCCTATGATTCTTAATAAGCCCTGCCAAAATAAACTAGGGAAGAAGATTCTTTTCCACAGTAAATACATTTTCCTTTTTCATCATTTTCTTCCATTGCCAAACATCGAATAGTCGCTTTGGTATCTTTTTTTATCTGGTCTTCACATTTCGGGCTACCACACCAATATGCTTTAACAAAACCCAATTTCTCTTCCATGATCTCCTTGAATTCACTATATTGTCCAGCAAATCTAATGTTTTCTTCTAACTTTACTTTGGCACTCATGTATAAATTGTTTTGAATATCTTCCATCCATTTCTCCAAAGTCGAAATCAATTCAGTTTCCTTAATAGTTGTTTTGTTGCCTTTATCTCTTCTTACCGCTACCACCTGACTGTTAGCCATATCACGAGGTCCTATTTCCAAACGAACAGGTACACCTTTCATTTCCCACTCATTAAACTTCCATCCGGGGGTGTAGGCATCACGGTCATCCAACTCAACTCTAAATTTTTCAGATAGTGTCGTTTCCAACTCCCGGGCTTTTTTCAATACTTCCTGTTTAGTCTTATCGAAGAGAATAGGTATAATAACAACCTGTACAGGGGCAACTTTCGGGGGCATTTTCAAACCACGTTCATCTCCATGAACCATAATGATTCCTCCCACAAGCCGGGTTGAAGTACCCCATGAAGTAGTCCAGGCATATTGTTCCTCCTGATTTTCGTCCAGGAAACGAATATCAAAAGCCTTAGCAAAATTTTGACCCAGGTTATGTGAAGTGCCGGCTTGCAATATTTTACCATCACCCATTAATGCTTCCAGTGTATAGGTATGCACGGCACCGGCAAATTTTTCATTACTGCTCTTCTTACCCACAAGTACCGGGATAGCCAGATCTTTCTCAATATATTCTTTATAGACATCTAATAGAATCTTTAAAGTCTCTTCTTCTGCTTCCTGCTGATTCTTATGGGCAGTGTGTCCTTCCTGCCACAAAAACTCCGTGGTTCTTAAAAAAGGCCTAGTTACTTTTTCCCATCGGACAATATTAGCCCACTGATTGATTAAAATTGGCAAATCACGCCAGGAATGAACCCATTTGGAATAAAGGCTTCCGATTATGGCTTCAGAAGTCGGTCTTACTGCCAACCGTTCTTCCAACTTTTGCTCTCCACCATGGGTAACCCATGCTACCTCTGGTGCAAAACCTTCCACATGTTCGGCTTCTTTTGTTAATAAGCTCTCGGGTATAAAGAGTGGGAAATAGGCATTTTTATGACCTGTTGCTTTAATTTTCTTATCCAGGCATTGCTGCATATTTTCCCATAAAGCATATCCGTATGGTTTAATAACCATGCATCCCTTCACCATTGTATAATCAGCTAAATCAGCTTTTTTAACCACATCAATATACCATTGGGAAAATGCTTCATCTTTAGATGCAATTTCTTTTACGAATTCTCCGTCATTCATGATTGTACTCCTTAGTTTCTTTGCTCTATTACGAAATTATGATTGAAAAAATTTTATCATATTTACCACTAATTGTCTAAAGATGTATTCTGTATCTTTCAATATACCGTAAATTGTAAGTAAATATCGCACCCGCAAAGCAGGTGGCATTAAGAACCCCTAAATAGGGGTTAATTCTCTGTTTACTTTTAGTTAACCTTTTTTCTACTATTTTAACTGAATATTTACAAGTAATATAACTCTTTTAGATTTCATATGAAAAATGATCATACGGATTATCTTG
>JAGYIZ010000016.1 GCA_018402425.1 Candidatus Atribacteria bacterium
CCGACGCTGGAAAATTTTAAAGCTGTATTTCAACAACATAATTTTTTACGATATCTAATTAATAGTAGCATTATTGCGATTAGCGCAACAATTATTTCACTTTTAGTTGGTCTCCCGGCATCTTATTCCATTGTTCGTTATAAACAAAAAAAGTTAAGTATAGCAATTCTAATAGCTCGAATGACCCCTTTTATTAGTTATTTATTACCCTGGTATATTGTTTTTCGCAGACTTGGACTTATAGACACCTTTACTGCTATGGTAATGACTCATCTGATTATAACTTTGCCTATGGTGATCTGGATTATGATTGCTTTTTTTGAGAATGTCCCTCGAGAATTAGAGGAGTCTGCTTTTATTGATGGCTGTACTCGAACTGAGACTTTTTTACGGATTACCATACCCCTTTCCATGAACGGTATTATTACTGCAGCAATTATATCTTTTATTTTTTCCTGGAATCAATTTTTGTTCTCACTGATTTTGTCCGGGCCTAGAACCAGAACTGTCCCGGTAGCGGTGTATAATTTTATGTCCTATGGAAAGATTGACTGGGGAGGTATAGGAGCTGCTGCAACCATTATTGTTCTCCCAGTTCTGGTATTTGCTTTTATAGTGAGAAAGAAACTTGTGGAAGGGTTAACTGCAGGTGCGCTAAAAGGTTAACAAGCATAATGTTTTTTACCATTTCCTTTAAGAAACCCACGTCTTTATTCAATGCCTCTTGCAAAATTAACTTTATTGACTTACTATTTAATTGGGCTATCTTGAATTTGTCCTCCATACTATATTTGATTATCTTCTATATTATTATGGAGACCCTTGATGGTCTGGTCAATTTCAAGTGAGCTTGGTTAACTTTTATAGAAGCTATAGCACACACTCTATAATTTAGAATAGAAATTAAGGAGAATATTACTATGCCAATTAATTTACGGAGTGATACCCAGACTATGCCTACTGAAGAGATGCTGGAAGCAATGCGTCATGCTCCTTTAGGGGATGATGTATTTGGTGAAGATCCAACGGTTAATAGACTTGAATTACTATCAGCTCAAAAATTAGGCAAAGAAGCTGCTATGTTTGTTTCCAGTGGTACCATGGGAAACCTTTGTGCGTTGATGAGTCATACTAAGCCCGGGGAAGAGGTTATATTAGAAGCAGATGCACATATTTATTACTATGAAGTTGGCGGTTTTGCCAGAATTGCCGGTCTTTCCCCGCGTTTAGTGCCAGGTATAAATGGAATTATGAGTATTGAGAACATCAAGGCTGCTCTCAGGTCAAAAAATATCCATTATCCACCTACAGGCCTGCTTTGTATTGAAAATTCTCATAATCGTGGGGGTGGGTCCGTCTATTCACTTCACCAAATGAATGAGATTTGTCAGCTAGCCCATGGATTGAATTTGAAAGTTCATGTTGACGGAGCCCGTATTTTTAATGCTTCAGTTGCTCTGGATGTTGATGTTAAAGAACTAGTTAAGGAAGCTGATTCTATAATGTTTTGTCTTTCTAAAGGTCTCAGTACACCGGTTGGGTCTGTTCTGGTTGGAGATGTTTCCTTTATAAACAGAGCAAGAAAAGCCAGGAAGATGTTAGGTGGTGGCATGAGACAAGCTGGTGTAATTGCTGCAGCAGGAGTTGTGGCATTGGAGAAAATGATTGACCGGTTGAAGGAAGACCATCAAAATGCACATTACATTGGTAAGGAGCTAAGTGAAACAGCTGGTTTGGATGTTAATTTAGAAAGTGTCCAGACAAATATGGTTTATTGCAATATTGGTCAATTAAAAGTATCCCTGGAAAATTTTGTTCAAGAACTGAATAAAGAAGGAATACAGGTATTACCAGTTGAACCGGATAAAATTAGAATTGTAACCAGTCGTCACATATCCAAAGAAGATGCAATAGAGACTGTGAAAGTAATCAAAAAAGTAGCTGCGAATTATTTATAATTTTAGATTTATCTTGATTGAAAACCATTTGTTTTTTAAATAGTAAATACATTATCTATTAGGATCTATTAGGATAGGAGCCTGTTATGAATTTTGAAGAAATCAAAGAAATGGGAAAAGAGATTGAAGTATGGTTAAGAATGCGCAATCATCCTGTTGCAATTAAAATGTTGAACAACAGAAACGAGGTCCCCGAAGGAGCAATAATACCCACAAGAGACTTAGGGCACAAGCTGGCATTATGCCAGGCTTTGTCATTATCTGAAGATGGTAATGAAAAGACAATAGCCATGTTTAAGGAAGACCATTATTGTTTTGAACCTGTTATTGGTTTGGGTATGGTTAAAAAGGATGAAGGTTTTTTTGATGGTACACATCGTTATCCCGATAGTGCGAAAACTCTAGAGGCTGGGAAGGAATGGTGTAAAAATATGCCTTCTTTGGAAGAAGGTCAATATCAAGGAATTGTTATGGCACCAATTCATAAACTTAACTTTAAACCCGATCTAATTTTTATGCATGTTAATGGCTTAATGTTAACTTATTTGTTAATAATTAAAAATTATATTGATGGGAGAGACCTTCATTGCCAATTATCAGGTCATGCAGCCTGTGTTTATGC
Source organism: Candidatus Atribacteria bacterium (assembly GCA_018402425.1). GTDB lineage: Bacteria > Atribacterota > Phoenicimicrobiia > Phoenicimicrobiales > Stramentimicrobiaceae > Oleincola > Oleincola secundus. The sequence continues at coordinate 2,581 of JAGYIZ010000016.1, forward strand.
CATTGTGCCGGCTCTTAAAAATAGAGAATGTTATGTCGCTATTCCCTGTAAAGGAGATCGGACTTTTGCCAGAGCACAGGATGGAGACCTCATGTTTACCATGATTCCTGAATTACTTCCAGATTTTATCGAAGGGATGCACTTTGAGCAAAATAATGGGTGGGGTCTTCCTGTTACCAGATACATAAAGGAAGAATATCCTCTTCATCCTCGATATAAAGAATATGGGAAAAAACTTGGTTTGTTAGAAGATTAAATATAAAGAATTTTCGTTTAGAGGTTTGTTAATCTAACGAATTATTTTGAGGAAGTTTCGAATGATGAAGTTTGTGTACCAGGAATACCAGGCAGTTAAATCATTTTTTAAAGATAATTTTCAGGTTATTATTGTCTTATCCCTGGCTACTTTTTCTTTAGTCATGCAGTGGTACAGGCCAATTGGACCAACTTTAGCATTTAGCCATTTAATCTATTATGTTATTATGCCGGTTTTTGTTATCTTATTTATTTTAAGGGGTAATCCCCTTGATTATGGTTTTAGAATAGGAAATTATCGAATTTGGTTATCCTACGTTTTTATAACTATCGTAGTAGGTGTTCCGGTTTTATTAATTGGTTCCCGTTTTGCCTCTGTTCAGCAATATTATGTAAGACAATTCGACTATTATGAATTTTTTACCTCAGCAGTTGTTATCTTATTTGCCTGGGAATATTTGCTCAGGGGATTTTTGCTATTTGGATTGAAAAAGCGATTTGGTGAAGTTAGTATTATTATCCAGATGGTTCCATTTGTTTTGCTTCATCTGGGTAAGCCTGAGGCAGAAACTCTATCCTGTATAGTAACAGGCTTGTGGTTTGGATGGATTGCCTATCGGGGAAAGTCTTTCTGGCCGGCTTTTATAATTCATGTTTTTATTAACTTTGCAATCAAATATTTTGTTAATCTCTGATAATTAATATTTTACTGTTCATTTATTTAACCATGGTTAAATAAATTGGTTTTACCATGAAAAAGAATAAGAAAAGCTATATTAATTTTTTAATCACTATATTATCTATGGGTTTTCAATGTAGGTTATAAACCATGGTATGTTGAGAAAGGAGATTAGAGAAAAGATGGCAAAAGTTATATTAGTAGCCTTAGGGGGTAACACTATAAAGCTGCCAAATGAAAAAGGTTCTTCAGAAGAACAATTTAGAAATTGCCGGAAAACTGCACTATATATTTCAAAAATTGTTAAGAATATTGATCCGGAGGATCGTCTGGTCATAACTCATGGTAACGGACCCCAGGTTGGCAATCTCATGGTACAGCAAAAAAATGCTCAGGATATTGTGCCTGCACATCCTATGGATGTACTGGTTGCCATGACTCAAGGCCAAATTGGTTATATGCTGCAACAAAGTTTAGTAAATCATCTAAAAGAAATGAATATTAAGAAATCCGTTTCTACCATATTAAACCAGGTACTTGTTGACCGTAATGATCCCGAATTTAAAGATGAGAATGCTTCTAAACCTGTAGGTAATTTTCTGACTCAGGAAGAAGCAAAAGAAATTAAGAAGAAAAACCCTGATTATATTATAAAAAAAGTAAAGCCGGGTAGTGGTCTTTGCTGGAGAAGAACCGTCCCATCTCCTGATCCTATCTCTAATTTGGATGGAGATGTGATTAGTAAATTGATTGATGCTGGTGTTATTGTCATTGCTTCGGGGGGTGGAGGTATTCCGGTTTTAGAAGATGAGGATGGAAATTATAATGGGGTTGAAGCAGTTATCGACAAAGACCTTGCCGGGGAAAAATTAGCTGAAATTGTTGGAGCTGAGATTTTCTTTATTTTGACTGATGTAGAGAAAGTTAAAGTAAATTTTGGTAAACCAAATGAGAGGGCACTTGGGAAGATAAGTTACTTGGAAGCTAAGTCTTATTTTGAAAAAGGGCATTTTCTTGCCGGAAGCATGGGGCCAAAAATAAAAGCCTGCCTTAGATTTCTGGAAAATGGAGGGGAAAGAGCCATTATTTCATCCTTAGACAGGGCAGTTGATGCATACCATGGTAAAACAGGAACCGTAATAGAAAAAAAGTAATGAATTACCTTAATAATATATTAAGGTACTGAAAAAAACTAAAAGGATATTTTTAGCATACATAATATTAATATTATTATAGTATGTTATAAAGCTATGATTTCGGAGGAGCTTTAAAATGGAGATGAGAATTGAGAAGGACAGTTTAGGGGAAGTGAAAATTCCTTCAGATAGATTATGGGGAGCGCAGACTCAGCGCAGTTTTCAAAATTTTAAGATTGGCAAAGAGAAAATGCCCATTGAAGTGATAAGATCCTTTGCTATTTTAAAAAAAGCTGCTGCCTTAACAAATTATCAGCTTGGTTGGTTAGAAAAAGAAATTGCTGATACCATTGCTAATGTTTGTGAGGAAATTTTGGAGGGTAGGCTAAATGACCATTTTCCTTTAGTAGTATGGCAAACCGGTAGCGGAACCCAGACTAACATGAATGTTAATGAAGTTATTGCAAATAGAGCAAACCAGATTTTAGGTAAGAATAAAGTTCACCCCAATGATCATGTTAATAAAGCTCAGAGCTCAAATGATACTTTCCCTACTGCCATGCATATTGCTGCGGTTAATGAATTGGAAACAAAATTGTTTCCTGCCATTTCTTTAATAAAAAATATACTAGAGAAAAAGATTGAAGAAAATAAAGATATTGTAAAGACCGGTAGAACTCATTTACAAGATGCTGTTCCTCTTACCCTTGGACAGGAAATAAGCGGATGGTATAGGATGGTAGAGCGCAGTGAAGAAATGATTAGAGTAGGATGCCAAAGATTGATGGATCTTGCCCTGGGAGGAACTGCAGTGGGTACAGGTCTAAATAGCCATCCTGAGTTTGGGGAACGAGTTGCCGGAAAGATTGCCGAACTGACCTCAAAAAAATTTAAAACCGCACCAAATAAATTTCACTCATTAACCAGCCTTGATGAAATAGTCTTTGCACATGGTGCGATAAAGGGATTAGCTGCCGATATGATGAAAATTGCCAATGATGTTCGGTGGCTTTCCAGTGGTCCCCGCTGTGGTATCGGAGAATTAAATATCCCGGTTAATGAACCGGGGAGTTCAATCATGCCCGGTAAGGTTAATCCTACTCAGTGTGAAGCAATAACCATGGTTGCAGTGCAGGTTATGGGAAATGATGTATCTATTGGTATTGCTGCCAGCCAGGGTAATTTTGAATTAAATGTGTTTTTACCGGTTACTATTGATAACTTTCTGCGGTCAGTCAGGCTATTATCTGATGCAATAGTATCATTTACAGAAAATTGTTTAAAAGGAATTACCCCGAATAAAGAAAGAATTGATTATTTTTTGAAAAATAATCTCATGTTAGTTACTGCTTTGAATCCTATAATTGGCTATGATAATGCAGCAAAAATTGCAAAGAAGGCTCATGATGAAGGCATAACACTAAAGGAGGCTACTTTGAAATTAAAATTATTGTCTGAAGAAGAATTTGATAGAATAGTTAATCCTGTTAAAATGGTTTAACTTTTTAGATGAAGTGATTATAATTAAATGATAGATGAACTGTTTTTATTAAGTAGATTTAATATAATTTTTATCAAAATAAAAGAAGTTAAGGAGTTATTTGTATTATGGCTAATCTATGCAGATGGTATGATCAAACATCAGGCATGAAAAGAGCTTATGATAAAGGATTGTTAGATAAAAAATGGATTGATGATTACTGTTTGAATGGGGGTAGGGATTGTATCAGAAAAAAACGATTTGAAGAGGAAGGATATGTTTCCCCGGATTATGTTCTACCTGACGGTACTGTAGATGAGCAATTAAAGAAAATCATTGAAGAAAAAGGAAATTTCTAAAATAGTGGTCTTCTAGTTTTCTAATGAAATTCTTTTTTCAATAAGGCTAAAACTCACATCCAGCAGGATAGCAATAATCATAGCAGGAATGGCACCGGTCAATACCTTTGGGATATTAAAATTAGTCAATCCTTCAAAGATTAGTTCTCCCAGACCTCCTGCACCTATTAAAGAGGTAAGGATCGCAACACTGTTGGCAATCACGGCAGCAAATTTAATACCGGCAAAAATAGCAGGAAAGGCATGAGGAAAACGGATATAGCGTAAAATTTCCATTTTGTTAAGTCCAATTCCTCTAGCTGAATCAATATAAAAAAAATCAATATCTTTGAGGCCGGTATAGGCATTTTTAAATAGAGGTAAGATAATCCGTAAGATAATTGCGAATATAGCCGGCTTAAAGCCAATACCGAGCAGTGGTACTGCAATGGCAACGACAGCAAAACTGGGAATTGCCTGAACCAGATTGGCAAGAACCAGTAAAACGGAAGCCAGGTAGCGATTGTAAAGGGATATAATAGCCAGCGGAATAGCTAAGATAATAGAAATAAATAATGCACTATAGGCTAAAAAGAGATGTTCTCCGACTGCATTCAAGATAATGTTAATATCAATCATATCCATACCTTCGATTTAATAGTTTTTCTATCCAACTGCCGATAGAGTCAACTAATACTGCCAGGATTCCAATCCATAATCCGGTGACGATGATAATATCTTTATCATAGAGGTGAATTCCGGTCTGAATAGGACCACCTAATCCGCCTGCTGCGATTAATCCTCCCAGGGTAACGACGCCCATGGTAAAGACAATAGCGATTCGAACACCGGCAGCAATCAATGGGAGGGCAAGAGGTATTCTAACATGCCATAGTATTTCCTTTTCAGCCAGTCCCATTGCCCGGGCACTTTCGAGATACTGCTGGTCTACCTGGGTTAATCCAACATAGGTATTTCTAGCTACCGGTAATATTGAATAGAGAATTGAGGCTACTATAGTTGGTTTAAAACCAATACCTAAAAAGGGCATCAAGATAACCAGTAAGACCAATTCCGGTATGGTTTCAATCACATTAAGTATATTTAAAACAATATCAGATAAATTTCTTCTATTGTATAAAAAAATACCAATACCTATGCCGATAAATATAATAATCAAGAGGGCAATAAATACCATAGAAAGATGTTCAATCGTCTTTATTCCTAATTGCTGTGTTTTCCATACATTTAAAATCATCTTAAATTAACCTTGATAGAAGTTCATCAGACAGGAGAATCCCTATTGGCTCATCTTCCATGACAATACCGATAAAATTATTATTTTTTTTCATATCATCTAAAGCAATAGCAACTGAATCAGTAGAATTGTATGTTGGCACTTGCGAGTATATCTCTTTGAGCTTCTTTTCCTGGTTAGCGTATAATTGGTTTAATTTAATTGTTCCCTTATAATTATGGTTTTCTAAGACGATGCCAAATTCAATTTGTTCCTTAATCATTCTCTGGATAGCAGATTGGGCTGTTTCATCTGACTGAAAAATGTATTTTTTTTCCAGGGGAAGCATAGTATCTTTAATTGTTAAATTATCCAAATGTCTGAATTTTTTATTGGAATCCACGATATCTGCAATAAAATCATTAGCCGGGTTGACCAGTAATTCATTTTTTCTGGCTACCTGGATTAGCTGTCCTTCCCTCAGAATGGCAACCCGGTCTCCAAGGCGAAAAGCCTCTTCAATATCATGTGTTACAAAGATGATGGTTCTTTGTAATCTTTCCTTAACTTTAATAAATTCTTCTTGGAGTTGTTTTCTTAAAATAGGATCCAATGCGCCAAATGGTTCATCCATCAACAGTAGAGGTGAATCCATAACCATTGCCCGGGCCAATCCGATACGCTGTTGCTGTCCGCCACTGAGCTCCTTTGGTTTCCGATTGAGAAATTGTTCAGGCGGCAGTGAAACCAGCTCCAATAGTTCTTTTACCCTTTGATTCATTTCTTTTTCAGTCCAGCCTTCCAGTTTAGGAACCAGGCTGATATTTTCTTTAACGGTCATATGGGGAAACAGACCAATTTGCTGAATTACATAACCGATATTTTTTCGAAGAAGGACTGGATTGAAACTTTTCACGTCCTGACCGTTAATTAGTATTTGGCCGTCATCAGTTTCAACCAATCTATTAATCATACGAAGAAGGGTTGTTTTGCCACAGCCGCTTGGGCCCAGAAGTATTAGCAATTCGCCCCCGATAATGTCCAAGCTTACCTGGTTTACAGCAATAACAGCACCATAATTCTTGCTTACATTTTTAATTTCTATCTTATCAATTTTATTAAAAAATTTTTTGGAAGGAGCCACTTATTTCCCCTTACCCTTTAATATTTATTTAATGAAACCTTCTTCCACAAGGTATTCTCTGGCAATATCGGATGCTTCTTTTTTATCAATATCATAAAATTTGTTTAAATATCTCATAGTTTGGGTATCAATTTGGTCTTCCAAAATTTTAAAAATGTTCATAAGTTCTTCATTTTCAGCAAATTCTTTTCGTACAATAATAATGGCATCATAGGGTGGCAGGGCCCCTAAATCATCTTCTACAATGGCAAGATTATATAGGTCAACCCTGGCATCTGTGGTATAAGCGCCAATGGCATCAACCTGATTGTTTTTAATTGCTTCATACATCAAGGTAGGTTGCATTTGGCGTACTCTGCCAAAGGTGAAACCATAGATTTTATCAATTTGTGGCAGTCCGTCGGGTCGAGAAGCAAATTCAGGATCAGTTGCCAGACTTAAATCACTGGCAAAAGGTCCCAGTTCACTTAACCTGGTAATTTGATTTTCTTCTACCCAATCTTTCTTCAGGGCAATAGCATAGTCATTGCTGAAACCGATTTTGGCGGCAATAGAAATCTGGTCTTGTTCTAATAATCCTTCTTCAACTTGTTGGTAGACCTGTTCAGAATTCCATTGTTCAAGTGGAGGTAATTTTAAGATAACATTGTAAGCAGTTCCGGTGTATTCAACATAAGCATCAATATTTCCTTGTTTCAATGCTTCATAGTTAATCATAGTGCCGCCAAGACTTTCTTTAACCTCAGTTTGAAACTCATTTTCTTCAAATAGATGAGCTAACATATGAGCAAGGATGTATTGTTCATTAAACAATTTGGAACCAAACACAATTTTTGTCGGTTTAGTTACTTGCGTAATATAAAACAAAGCAACAATAGCAATTGTAATAACAACGGCGAGTGTAATCCACTTTGTCGTCCTTTTCATTTTATTCCTCCAATTTTTATTTTAATAAAAATTTTTTCTAATTAAGTAAATATTAAAATACCCTTATGTTTGTTTTATACTTTCTATATATTATATAAGAAATGAGAAATAATTCAAAAATTCTTTATTTAACCATTACCACCTTCTTTAAAGGTGGTAATGGTTAAATAAAATGGTTTTTACCATAAAGACAATAGATATACTAAAGGATTCTACTTGAATATCCTGGAAATAATCGTTTAGCCACCCGCTATGCGGGTGCGATAGTTATTTATCATGAATTTTATTATAAAGACCAGTAATTAATTGAATTATAATGAAGGAAGTTTAGAACCAGAAGAAGTATAGACATTTTTCTTATCAGCAGATTGTCATCATATAATAAATTTTTGACAAAGATAGAAAGAATCACGGCAAAATCAAATATAGTTTATATTTTAGTTGCTTTGAACTTATTCTGTTTTCATCATAATTGAATAATTCTTCATCAGATAGTTTTAATATCCGATGAGCCAGGTTTTCACAGCTTTCTTTTAAAATCCAAAGATTCAACTATTTCTGGTTTCAGCTTTATCCGAAGAGTTCTGTTCTCTGTTTTAAAAGTGCATTTAATATTACCAGGCTGGTTTTTTACTCTGATATTTCCCTTTTCCCATAGTACAACCAGTAGATATCTGCAGTCCATCAACAAAACAGGACATTGGCCTATGGTATTCCAGCTCAGCTTCAACAGACAAATCAAAATATCCTTTGGCGTTTAAGATCTCCAGGGCCAGCAACCCCATTTTAATTCCCAGGTTAAGATAGGGGCCACATGACCATGAAGCTTTATACCCCTGATCAATCATGGCTTCTATATCGTTCTGATCTATAGTTAGTTTAATCATTAAACCAATCTCCTTATATTGTAGTAAGCAATTATTATGTATTCTCAAAAAGTATTAATATTTAGTTGTTTTTATGTCGAATTATTGTATTACTATTAATAAAAATGTAACATAAAAATATATCAAGATACTATCATAAAGTAGATATATATGTCAAGATAGTTAAGCTAGTAAACTCCCTTTTAAAGATTAATTGATAGTTGCAATCGCAAATTGATTGTAATAAAATAAAAACAGTTTAATTCCATAATAAATTAAATAGTTTTTTATATAGGAAACAAAATGGAAACTACATTAAAAGAATATCTGATGAATTAGAGAAGAGATATCAGGCTCATTATAATGTAGAAACCTATAAAGCAATTGCTGGCAAGCGAATAGATATTTACGCAATCTCCATCATTGAACACTTTCACGTCCTCACTAAAAATTCAAATTGACCATTATCAGGAAAGAGAAATAATTTTGGTTAAGGGATTTGAACAATATGTTAAAAAGAAGAAATAGAAATTTTTTTAAAATATCTAATTCATGCGAATAAGGAATTGGTAGTCCCTTCTTTCAATATTATGTCACATGAAATGAACGGTATTATGGTTTCTTCCCAGGGGTTTTCAAAGGAGGTTATTGAAGCTGCCCGAAAGTTCAGATATGGCCGAACGTTCTGTCTGGGAATCAAGGGCTGGTGTGATATTCGACTATTGCTTATTGATATAAAGAATAGTTGTGTTTTTGTAATGCTAAAGGGAAAGAGGTTGCAGAAGTTTATACTTTTGGGAAGAAAAAGGGTGATAAGAAACAGCCTATAAAAAAATGTACATAAATGGTTGGTTATTCAATTGCCGGGATAGTAACTCTTTATAGAAGCTTTTTACTTTAATTGTGTTTAACAAATCGTTGTTTTAACAGTATCAATCATATTTTTATTTTTTATTTGAAGGAGGTTTGTTTTAATGAATCTTTTAACCTTACTGATTATTGCAGTAATAGCGTTTGCAATTGCTTATAAAGTATATGGGGGTGTTTTAGATAGATTAGTTGAGATTGATGAGAAAGCAAAGACACCTGCACATACTATGACTGATGGTGTGGATTATATTCCTGCCAAAGCTCCGGTTTTACTAGGCCATCACTTTGCCTCCATCGCCGGTGCAGGACCAATAGCCGGTCCGATTGCAGCAGTGGTTTTTGGCTGGTTCCCCTGCTTTTTGTGGATTGTAATAGGTTCAATCTTTGTTGGGGGAGTACATGATTATTTTGGTTTGATTACCTCTGCTCGACATAAAGGACTTTCGGTAGGTGAAATTATCGGTCAGTATGTAGGCAAAAATGCACGCACCTGGTTTTTATTATTTGCCTGGCTAGCCCTTGTGTTGGTAGTTGCTGTATTTACTGTTCTAACTGCTTCAGCTTTTGCTGCCAATGCATCTGTAGCTACAGCTGGATTTTTAATGCTTCTTATCGCCATGGGTATGGGATTTGCCATGTATCGTATGAATATAAGTTTACCAGTTGTAACTGTAGTTGGTATTATTTTGCTGTTTTTTGCTATTTGGATTGGTCTGAGTGCTCCATTCTTATTCCTTGATAAGTTAACCTGGACCTGGATTCTAATCGTTTATATTATAGTAGCTTCAGTCTTACCTGTTTGGATGTTGTTACAACCAAGGGATTACCTATCATCCTTCCTGCTCTATGTTGCCCTGGCAGGTGGATTTATCGGTATATTAGTCGTTAGACCTACATTAGTTTATCCTGCATATACCAGCTTTAAGACTAGTGTAGGATATCTATTCCCCATGTTGTTTGTTACTATAGCCTGTGGTGCAGTTTCCGGTTTCCATTCATTAGTTGCCTCTGGTACCACCTCTAAACAATTGGATAATGAGAAAGATACCAGGTTGGTAGGCTATGGTTCTATGCTATTAGAAGGAGTTCTGGCGGTAATTGCCCTGGGTACAGCTGCTATATTGACCAAAGAGGGTATGGCAACAGGTCTAGCTGAATGGGGTGGAGCTGTCGGTGTTTTTGCTCATGGTCTTGGTAAGTTTATGGCTGGTTTCGGTATACCGGAAGAAACTGGCATTATCTTTGGTTCTTTAACCATTTCTGCTTTTTTGATTACTTCATTAGATACGGCAACACGTCTGGGTAGATATTGTTTTGAAGAATTAACTGCAGAAAAAGTGCCCTCTATTTCTAACCGATATGTAGGGACTCTTGTCACTGTTGTTGCTGGTGGAGGACTGGCGCTAACTGGACAATGGACTGCAATCTGGCCAATGTTTGGTGCTTCTAACCAACTGGTTGCCGGATTATCTCTACTTGGTGCAACTGCCTACCTGGCTCATTTAGGCAAAAGTTATAAGATTACTTATTATCCCATGTTGTTTATGATTATTATGACAGTAGTCGCTTTAATTAATCTAGTGTTTACTAATTTTGGTAAGGGGAATATTCTTCTTGGCTCAATTTCAATTCTACTCTTAATCTTAGCCAGTTTTGTTGTCTATGAAGGATTCCAGGCATTGGGTAGATTCAAAGAGATAAAAGCATCAAGTGAGGCTAAATAATATTTTAATATATCTAAGAAAGTATTTTATCGAAACCCCGGCAATTAATATAATAGGCTGGCAGCTGCCAGCCTATTATATTAATTAGAATTAGCATATTTAGATATAAATAAAATTCTCTGCTTATAATCTAATTTAGATTTATAATTTGCAATATAGATAATTGAGTATTGATTATAAATAGAAAATAAGAAGGTTTTTAAAGATGTATTCACTTAAGAGCAAATTTATTGCAATTGAAGGTGCTATTGGAGTAGGCAAAACCAGCCTGGTACTCCAGTTAAGCAAAAGGTATCAAGCTAGATGTATTCTGGAAATTGTTGAGGAAAACCCGTTTTTATCCCGTTTTTATGAAGATATAAAAAGCTATGCTTTTCAAACCCAGATTTTCTTTTTACTAAGTCGTTATGATCAACAGGTGAAGGCTGCCCAGCAGGATCTCTTTCGACAACTTTCCTTTTCGGATTATATGTTTGCCAAAGATAGAATCTTTGCTCATCTCAATCTGTCGGGTAATGAATTGAAGATGTATGAACATTTATACCAGATTATGTGCAAAGATATTCCTGACCCTGACCTGATTATCTATTTAAGAGCTTCCACAGATATTCTAATGAAGAGAATAATGTTAAGAGATAGACCATTTGAGCGAAAAATTTCTTATCAGTATATGGAAAGATTGAACCAGTCTTATGAAAATTATTTTGGAAGACAGGAAAATTTTAAAGAGACAAAACTATTATTAATCGATACAAATGAATTGGATTTTGTAGGAAATCCTAAAGATTTAAAATATATCTGTCAAAAAATTGACCAGACAGATCAAGAAAGAAATTAAAAATGAAAAAATTTGTAATTATATCCGGGAACATAGGAAGCGGAAAATCCAGTTTAACTGAGTTGCTTAGCAAACAATTAGGCTGGAAGGCTTTCTATGAAGTGGTAGAGGATAATCCTTATCTGGAAGATTTTTATTTTGATATGAAAAAATGGAGTTTCCATTTACAGGTATTTTTTCTGTCCAAACGTTTTAAGCATCACCAGAATATCGTTAGTGACCCTTGTTCTGTGGTACAGGACCGCAGTATTTATGAAGATGTTGATATATTTGCCAAAAACTTATATGAACAGGGAATAATGGAAGCAAGGGATTATTATAACTACAGTGAATTGTTCAGAATCATGGTGGATTTTTTATCACCTCCCAGTCTGATTGTATACCTGCAGGCATCAGTATCTACTTTAAAGCGAAGAATCGCATTGCGTGGACGAGATTATGAGAAAAAAATATCTGAAGAATATCTAGGACAGCTCAATAGATTATATGAAAAATGGATAGCAGATTTTTCTCTCTGTCCCATTTTGAAGGTACCCACTGATGACTTGGATTTTGTTCAAAAATCGGAACATCTACAATTGATTACTGATAAGATTTGCGCTAAATTACAAGGGGTAGAAAAAATAACCTTTAAATAGAATAAACTGACTTAAAATTTGAGTAGGAAGAAATATATTTATGAATTTAAAAGGCGTAGATATCCCCGTGTTGTCTTATTTATCTGATAAAAAATTTATTACCGGGAGAGAATTAAGCAATCAGTTGGGACTTTCCCGGGTGGCTGTCTGGAAACAGATACAAAAACTGAAAAAATTGGGTTATCTTATTGCTGCTGATACCAAGAGAGGTTATTGTATTATTTCCCGACCGGATATTTTGTTACCGACAGAAATCCAAAGAAATCTCCATACCAAATATATTGGAAAACAGATATATTATTATGATAGAATTAATTCCACTAATTCTGTAGCAAAAAATGCTATTAGAGATAAAAGGATTCATTTGCAAGAGGGAACTGTAATTATTGCTAATGAGCAAACAGCCGGGCGGGGAAGGCTTGGTAGGACCTGGCATTCTCCTCGGGGCGGTGTCTGGATGAGTATAGCTCTATTCCCAGATTTGGAACCAGCCTATATCTCAAAGATTACCTTAATGACTGCGGTAGTCCTGGTTCAGTCACTTAAAGCACTATTTAATATCCCTGCATTAATTAAATGGCCTAATGATATCATTATAGAAGACCAAAAATTGTGTGGTATCCTGACAGAGATGTCAGCAGAATCAGATCGGATTAACTATGTAGTGGTAGGAATCGGAGTTAATGCCAACATAGACAGGGAACAATTTCCTGAAGAAATTAGAAAGCAATCAACATCTTTACAGGAAATACTTGGGAAACAAATTTCAAAAATCAGATTTGCTCGATTATTATTAGAGAATTTTGAAAAATATTATGATTTGTTGCAGAGGAAACAATTTGTTACTATTTTGAAAGACTGGAAAATCAATGCACATACATTGGGGAAAAAGATAACAGTAGAATCTGCAGAACAGACAATTTCAGGTGAGGCGATTAATGTCACAACAGAAGGTGCCCTGGTAATTAAAACAGAAAATGGGGAAATAGTTCATATTCTATCAGGAACAGTTCAGTAAATTGCGCACCCGTTACCACCATCAAAGAAAGTCGTTTTTTATGGTTAAATAAAAAAATGCCAGAAAAATAAAAATGAGGATATGGATAAAGAATTAAAAAAGTTTGACATGCTGGTTAACTATTAATATTATATAGGTTAACACTATAATAGCAATGAGATATAAAAAATAATGATCATTCAGCATGTTTCTTTAAAAGATATGATTCTGGCCTCCATGTTTGCAGCCCTAACCAGCATAGGGGCGTTCTTGGTAATTCCATTTTATCCTGTTCCTATTACTCTCCAAAACTTATTTACCTATCTTTCAGCCATGTTGCTGGGCAGTAGAATTGGAGCGTTAAGTCAACTCATCTATCTTTTTTTGGGTTTAGTTGGATTGCCGGTTTTTGCCGCAGGTAAAGCCGGTCCGGGTGTACTATTGGGACCAACCGGTGGTTATTTATGGGGATTTGTTATTTCTGCTTATATAATAGGATACTTGGTTGAAAGAAAGAATATTATAAAAATAAAGGATTTTGTCCTTGTCGGTATGATTGGTTTTTTGATTATTAACCTTTTCGGTGCCTTTCAATTGTATTTAGTAACCCAATTAGATATAAAAACAGTTTTTTTGTCTGGGATCTTTCCTTTTATCGTGGGAGATTTTATTAAGATAATTGCAGCATCAATTATTGCTCATAAATTGAAATTAACCCTTACTCCAACTAGAATGATATGATATAATTTTATTGATGATTCGGGGCGTAGCGCAGTTTGGTACGCGCGCTTGGTTCGGGACCAAGAGGTCGGAGGTTCAAATCCTCTCGCCCCGACCATTAATAATTTTTTCTTTAAAAATATTTTTATTTACCATCGTTTCTTTTTTCACACTGTCTAATAAATCACTCCTAACAATCGGACCTGATTTCAAATTGAGTAAATAGAAAGTTTTTTTAGGAGAAAATTTATGATAATATAAAAAGGAGGAGGATAGGAATGAGCAATTCACAAAAAATAGCTATTTTGGCTGAGCAATTATATGAAGATCAGGAATTATGGTATCCCTACTATCGATTAAAAGAAGCAGGGTATGATGTTAAAATTGTAGGACCTGAAAAAAAGACCTATTATAGTAAGCATCAACATCCTGTACTTGCTGATTTATCTATAGATGAAACCAGAGCAGAAGATTTTGTTGGGGTAGTCATTCCGGGCGGGTATGCTCCGGACCACATGAGGCGTTCTGCCAAGATGATCAGTTTTGTACGAAAGATATTTGAGAAAGATGGCCTGGTTGCAGCAATATGCCATGCTGGCTGGGTTCTTATTTCGGCAGGTATTCTAAATGATAAGGATGCCACTTGCTTTTTTTCAATTAAAGATGATTTGATTAATGCCGGAGCTAATTATCTGGATCAGGAGGTAGTAGTAGATCATCATCTGGTAACATCCCGTTCACCCAGGGATCTGCCGGCTTACCTACCTGCTATTCTAAAAGTATTAAATGAATTATAATAATTAAACATTTAGAATAAATACAGGTTATATAAAAAATGCGAAGAATAATATTAGTGGTATTACCTTACAGTATTTTATGCCTGCTCACATTACTTATGAGTATAATATGGTGGCCAACTGATGGTGGTTGGGTACAGTTGACTAACTCCTGGATAGCCTTATTTTTTATTTCTTCTTTTTGTGCTATTTTTTTATTTCAGGAAGAATTTTATCATTTTTTCGATCAACATGTTAAAAACATTTTTTTTGCTCCCGGTGGACCGCTGCAAAGACATAGGGATTTACCTGAAATAATTAAAGATGATCAAAAATTTCAAGAAATGATTTCCGGAACAGTTATGGCTTGGATGGAAAAAGTAAACTTTGAAAAGGAAGAGAAAAAATTACAAGAGAATGATATTTCTCAGTCTCTAGAGCAATATAAAAAGGCTAAGAAAGAGAATATCAAGTGGTTATTCCTTTTTGCCGATTGTTTTTTAGTAAAGCAAAGCAAGGATGTTTTGTACGAAATATATGAGAGGCATTATGTAACAGAACAGATTTTTAATGAGATGGCTGAGGATATAATCATAGATGAAAAGGAATCAGAAGCTATTCTGGAAATATTAAGACATCTTAAATTTATCAAAAGACAAGAAGATGAGATTATTATTACTGAAACAGGCTCTGCCTACTGCGGCTACCTGGAGCAGACAATTTATAAGAAATAGAAAACTCAAAGACGCTACTTTAAGTCACCTTAGTTGCTCCTTGTTATACTACTTTGTTATATTACATATATATAAATTGTAAATTAAGAGAAAAAAAACAAGATTTATTTAACCATAAAAAGATTAAGATAAGCTAGATGACAATTTTTCACCTGAATTCCAAAGTTGGAAGTACTATTGCTTAAGAAATATTATAGCTGAAGGTTAAATAAAAAATCGAAAGAAAAAGAGCTAAAAAGTTAAACCCCTTTTAGAGGTTCTTAAAACATATGCAGGTGTAGGTATTATTACTATCCATTGTGGAAAGAAAATTTAATTATAATGAGTCTGATTAGATGTGTTAGGCGAAAAGGAATCTGAGTTTAATAAAATATGAATATTTTACCGTTTCTACACATTTTTGCTTTGGTTTTATTCCTACCTGTTAATATTTTTACTATGGAAAGATACAAAATCGTTACTTAATAGAGTTTGTGCTGCCTTTCTTGCCTGTTTTGCCCTATGGAGTTTTATGTTTATTTTTTCTATATATTCCCGGTACCTTAAAAAATACTGCGATACTGTTTGATAATATTGCTTCTATAGGGTGGGTTGGTTTAGGATTCTTTGTGGTTTTGCTCTTATTTCGCAGAGAAAAGAAAAAGGTATTAGAACAAAGTTATTTTATTTTCTTATTTTTATTCTGCCTTTATTGTTAATCTATAAAAAGTGAGATAAGTTTTTAACTGTAGATTATATTGTACAATCCTGGGGGTGGTGGGTATTTGGTCAGATTCAATATGGCCTTACCTTTTCTATTTCTATTATCTTTCTTTTACAGGGATAGGACTTTATTTAATTTATAATTTCGGTAGAAAAACTAAAGAACCATCCAAAATAAATCAGGCAAAAATAATCTTTATTACCGCGCTAATTTCCCTTATTCTCAGCACCTTAGTTGAAGTAGTGTTTCCGGAATTGGAAATAGTTAAGTTGCCTTCCCTGGCAAACGTGATTACTCTCATCTGGGCAAGTGGATTGGTTTACGCTATAGTAAAGTATAAATTTATGGTTATTACCCCGGTTGTTGCGGCTGAGAAGATTATCTCTACCATGACCGATGCTTTGATATTGCTGGACATAGAAGGGAATGTGGCTGCTATTAACGAAGCCATGCTGGATTTATCCGGATACCAAGAGGATGAGCTAAAAGGAAAATCAGTTGAGATATTCTTTAGAGAGAAAGATTTTAAAAGTATCTTACTGGATAAGGCTATCAAAAAAGAAGCGATTAGAAATTATGAACTTTACTTTAAAACAAAGGCAGGGAACAATATTTCGGTACTTTTTTCCAGTTCTACTATATCCAATGAAGTTGGAGACCTGATAGGTATTATTTGTATAATCAAGGATATCACCAGTCTTAAAAAGTCAGAGGAAATTTTACGACAAAGTCAGGAAGAAGCTAACAGTTTATTTCAGAACAGTCCACTAGCAGGAGTATATCATGACGAAAATGGTCTTATCTTGAATGTTAATTATAAGTTTACAAAATTGTTTGGTTATTCCCTAAAGGAGATTAAAGGTAGAAATATCAATGAGGGTATGATTTTCCCGGATGATAAGACAATCGATGAGAGTAAATATTTAACCCAATTAACAATAGCAGGGAAAGATATTGAATATGAGACTATTAGAAAAAAGAAAGATGGTACTCTGGTTCCGGTTATAATTACTGTAGCTTCAATCATCAGACAAGAAGAAAAGAAAAAAGTCATTGCTTTTTATCAAGACAGAACCATATATAAAGAGGCTTTAGAAAAAATAACTGAAAGTGAAAAGAAGTATCGCACACTTTTTGATAATATGCCTGTAGCCTATTATCAGTCTGATAACAAAGGCAATATGCTAATCATGAATCCTGCAGGTGTTAAGTTACTTGAATTTCAATCACTTGATGAAATAATTGGGAAAAACCTGGCTAGAGAATTATATTATAGACCGGAAGATAGGAAAAAATTTTTAGAGTTATTAGAGAATAAACAGGGAAAAATAAAAGATTATGAAGTTGTATTGAAAAATAAAAATGGAAAATCTGTGATAGTATCTACTAACAGTCAATATTATTACAATGAAGCTGGAGATATTGCAGGAGTAGAGGGTATTTTTGTAGACATCACAGAACGGAAACGCAATGAAAAGATACAAGAAGTTTTAAATTATATTGCTAAAATTGCCAATTCATCCATCTCTCTTTCCCGACTTTATCGAATTATCCATCAGCAGTTGGGTACCCTTGTTGATGCAACAAATTTTTATATTGCTTTATTGAACAGGGAAGAAAATAAAGTATATTTTCCTTATAATACCAATAAAAATAAATGTGAATATCAGCCCAGGTCTTTTAGTCAGCATTCATTGAATACAGTTGTTCTTAATACTGGCAAGTCATTTTTAGTAACCTCTGATATGATTAAGGAAAATGCACAATTTCAGAAATATAAAGAATGGTTTGGTAGTTTCCGTAAGGCCTGGTTGGGTGTACCGCTCAATATTAAAGAAGAGACTATTGGAGCCCTTGTTGTTCAGAATTATTCTGATCCGGATTGTTATTCTAGAAAAGATATTCTGCTATTGGAATTTATTTCTTCCCAAATATCTATTGCAATTAAACGAAAATTAGATGAAGAAGCTTTGCGTAAAAGTCAACAAGAATTTGCCAATCTCTTTCGGAACAATCCGGAGGCAACTGTCTATACCGATGAGAAAGGAAATGTTATTAATGTTAATTCCAGGTTTACTGAACTTTTCGGCTATTCTCTTGCTGAAATGAAAGGAAATAATATTGACTCTGGCTTAATTCAACCTCCTGACTTGATAGGAGAAGCAAAAGAGTTGACCCAAAAGGGCATAAGCAAAGACTATGTAGGAATAGAAACGGTTCGAAAGAAAAAAGACGGTACTATAGTCCCAGTCTATATCAGTGCTTCTCCAATAATTGTTAATAATAGCCCCAAGGGTACTATTGCAGTATATTATGATATTTCAGAGAGAAAAGAAGCAGAAGAACAATTAAGAAGGCTGGTGCGTGTTGATACTTTAACCGGTTGTTATAACCGAAGATATGGCCTGGAGCTACTCGATAGGCAGATAAAATTATCACATCGCAATCAGTCTCCTCTCTTACTGGCTTTTCTTGATATTGATAATTTTAAGTATATTAATGATAATTATGGCCATTCAGAAGGAGACATATTGTTAAAACAAGTTGCCAGACTATTTGATAGGACGTTTAGGGAAGTCGATATTGTCTGCCGTTTAGGAGGGGATGAATTTTTGATAATATTTCCAGACAGTTCTTTAATAGAGGCTCCATTGATAAGGGAACGTCTTAAAGAGAATATTCTACAGTTAAATAGTGAGAGAAAAAAAGACTTTCAGCTGAAAATTAGTATGGGATTTTCCGAATATTTACCTGATAAACCAGAGAGCCTGGATGAACTGATAAGCATTGCTGACCAGAGGATGTATGAGGAGAAAAGAAAAAATAAAAAAAATTAACAATATTATCTTCTGATTTTTATCTAAATCAGTGTTTTCGATATTTTAATATTGTTCTGTTTTAAAAACCCGCTTAAGATGTTATAATGTTCAAGTTTAAAATTAAATTTCTTTGATTAACTATTATTATATTAGAGAATCCAAACATTAATTTCATTATCCAATTTAAAACAGAATCAATGTCTATTATTATCATAAGGGAGAAGTAAGAAGTGCTCAAGAGTTTTAGCAAAACATTAGTAGTAAATTTATTAATAACTTTTTCTCTTAATGTGTTAGCAACAGTTCTATCTTTACTGATTCAGCATTTTGGGTTTACTGAAGTTAATTTTGTAGTGGTATATATATTATCTGTCCTGTTAACATCACGTTACACAAAAGGATATGTTTATGGAATAATAGCGTCAGTTCTTTCCATGCTATCCTTTAATTTCTTTTTTACAGAGCCCAAGTATACATTTAATGTGAATGATACTACCTATATTTTTACTTTTATGGTAATTTTACTTGCTGCAATTCTAACGAGTGCCCTGACCAGTAAGCTAATATACTCTAAAGAACTCGCAGATAAACGAAAAGAACAGGCACAGACTTTATATAGAATAACCAGTTCACTCACAAAACCAGGAGGTATTATTGATGTTGCTGCAGTTTCAGTAAAATGCCTGGCAGATCTTTTTGGGTGCACTGTAATATTTATAGTAATAAATAATAAAGATAATACCGTACAGGAAATTGCCCCTTCAGTATCTGGATATGGTACTACTATGAAGACATTAAATGCGGATAAAATCAAGACGATAGTGAAGGAACATTACTCATTTCCTATTATTGTTCGGGAGAACTACGCAGGCTATGTTTGTTTGCCAATGAGATTAAAAGAAATGAAGAAAGAAAATCAATTTCTTTTAGATTCAGTTATTATGCAGATTACCATTGCAGTACAGCGGGAAATACTTACAGCTGAAAAAGAATCCGCAAAGGCGGAAACGGAAAGGGAGAGATTTAAAAGTAATCTATTGAGAGCTATTTCTCATGATTTAAGAACACCACTAACTGGTATTGTTGGGTCAGCAGAAATGCTATTGCAAAACCTAAAAGATCAAGAGAATATAAAATTTGTCCAGGATATATTTGAAGATTCAGGATGGCTAATTCGTTTGGTTGAAAATATTTTGAATTTAACCAGGATTCAAGAGGGTAGATTAGCAATCAATATTCAATCCGAAGCAGTGGAAGAAGTGGTAGCAGAGGCAGTAAATCGTGTTTCCAAACATGCTCCCAATCATAATATTGCAGTTTCTATACCGAATGATGTGGTTTTTGTTCCTATGGACGGCAGATTAATCAGACAGGTCCTTATTAATCTAATTGATAATGCAATAAAACATACTACTCCTTCAGAAAATATTAATGTATCTGTTAGATTAGTGAATAAAAGAGTCTGTTTTGAAGTTTCTGATAGTGGCACTGGAATAAACCCGGAAGATTTGCCAAAAATTTTTGATATGTTTTTTATAGTACCTAATTACCATACAGATGCAAAACCCGGAATTGGTTTAGGGCTATCAATTTGCAAGGCAATTATTGACTTTCATGAAGGTGAAATTATGGCTGAAAATAATAGAGAAAAAGGTGCTACATTCCGATTTTTTCTTAATATTTAAGGGGGATAATTAGCATGGGAATGCTATTTTTAATAGTTGAAGACGATAAGCAAATACGTAAATTTATCAACTTCTCTCTTAGATCACAGGATTATAATTGTATAGAGGCAGCAACAGGCAAAGAAGCAATGAAGTGTATATCTACTAAGGATCCTGCAGCTATTATCCTGGATTTGGGGTTACCTGATATGGATGGAATAGATATCATAAAACAGGTACGTGAGTTTTCCAATATTCCGATTGTTGTTGTATCAGCACGTGATCAGGATAACGAAAAGGTTGAAGCATTGGATGCCGGGGCTGACGATTATCTTACAAAACCGTTTAGTATCAATGAGTTGCTGGCACGCATTCGGGTAGTTTTACGTCATAGTAGCAGTAATAAGAAAGAAGAAGCATCCGTTGTCTACAAAGTTGCTGATTTGGAAATTAATTTGGAAAAACATAAAGTAACGATAGAAGGTCAGGAGATACATTTCACACCGATGGAATACAATGTTCTGACTTTGCTAGTGAGAAATTCTGGTAAAGTATTGACCCATAAATATATATTAAAGAAAGTGTGGGGTAGTTATTTAGATAGTGACGTACAGTCATTGCGAGTATTTATGGCTAATATAAGACGGAAACTCGAGAAAAACCCTGCAAAGCCTAGATATGTTTTTACGGAAGTCGGAATAGGATACCGATTCACTGAAGAGTAATTCTATAATATTTTTTGGTTTTATAGAGAGTTAAAATGTGAACTGCATTTAGCAATATTTATTCTTATAGGTGTTTATTTATACAATCTTTATATAAATAACTAAAGATTTATACCTTCTTTATAAGATCCTCGATATAATGCTGAGGTGTAAAAACAAAGAAAATCGAGGTATTTATCTTATAAATGAATTTTAAAGTAGTTGGAAACATGTTAGGTAAATTGTTGATGTATTTAAGTGCATTAATGATTTTTCCTCTCTTATTTGCCTTTTACTATAATGAAAAAAGCTCAGTCAGCGCTTTTATATGGTCTATTATTATTACTTTTTTAGTTGGCTTTATCTTACATAAAATATGCCCATTTAAAAATTCCATTGGTAATAAAGAAAGCTATATCATTGCTACTCTTGGCTGGGTATTTGTTTCAGGATTCAGTACCCTCCCCTTTCTTTTTAGCAAAACCATTCCTAAATTTCTTGACGCATATTTTGAATGCATGTCTGGATATACCGCAACAGGAGCTACTATTTTAACCGAGATTGAATCAAATTCTCTTTCTGTTTTGCTCTGGCGAAATGAAACTCAATGGATTGGAGGGATGGGGATCATTCTCTTAGTTGTGGCTTTATTGCCTATGCTTGGAGTAGGTGGAATGAGGTTGGTCAAATCTGAATTTCCTGGATTTGAACTTGATAAAATAAAACCAAGAATAGTTGAAACGGCTAAAACCATATGGTTAATCTATATTTTTATTACTCTGGGAGAAATCATATGTTTGTATTTATTTGGCATGCCTTTATTTGATTCTATAATAAACACATTTGGCACTGTTCCCACAGGAGGATTTAACCACAAAAATATCAGTATTGCTTATTATGATAATGTTGTTTTTGAAGTCATAATTATTATATTTATGTTTATCTCAGCTGTTAATTTTAGTTTGCATTATAAATTTTTTCACGGAGATAGAAAGATATATCTTAAAAATCAGGAATTTACATTTTTTGTCTCTATAGTTTTAATTTCAACTTTATTAGTAGCTTTAGAACTTAGATTTTCTATCTATGATTCTCTGCTTAGTGCTTTAAGGTATGCTTCTTTCCAGGTTGTTTCAATAGTTACAACAACTGGATTTGTAAATACAGATTATGGTATTTGGCCTCATTTTTCACAATTAGTATTGGTTTTATTGATGTTTCTGGGTGGCTGTGTTGGGTCTACTGCCGGAGCCATTAAAAGTGTTCGGATGTTATTGCTTCTAAAACAATTAAAACAGAGTTTTGATAAATTATTACACCCAAATGCGATTATTCCTATACGATTAGGAGGAAAAGTAATTTCTGATGATATCATGCAAAGCATTAGATCTTTTTTCCTTCTTTATATTTTTGTTTTTATTATAGGGGTATTTATTATTACTGCAACGGGATTAGATATTACCACTGCAATAGGGGCTGTCGCTGCTACCCTGGGAGGCGTAGGTCCTGGTGTTGGCTTAGTTGGCCCTGCAGAGAACTATGCTTTTATTTCGTCTATTGGTAAGATTACATTGATTATCTGTATGCTTTTAGGACGTTTGGAAATTTATACTGTTTTAGTCTTGCTTGTGCCGGAATTTTGGAAAAAATAATAATCTCAGATATATTATTTTTTGCCCCCTGATTGACTAACTTCTTCCACAGTTAAAGAAATTACAATCTACCCTGTTTTATTATCAAAAAATCTAATCGAAGGCTAAAATATACCTCAAGTTGAAGAATACTCGAAACTGCTTTGAGGTTTTTGATTATAGCCGATAGAATATTGTAGCAAGTTAATGAATGATAAAGAACCTGCAATGTTGCAAATGTCTTGCTGCAATGGCTGCAATTATCATATTGACAAAATTTTAAAAAGGGTATAAAATGCCCTCGATAGTAAGAGCGTATTGATTGTAACAAAGGGGATGATTGTGGATAAAGTAATCCATTTTTATTTATACCCAAAACCAAACAGTTTAAAAATATATAAAGACTGTATTGCCTTATACATTAAAAAATATTTTTAAATAATAATAACGATGAGAAACTTGAAAAGAGTTTCTCATTTTTACTTTAATAAGAATTTCTCATCCAGCACAAGATCTTAGATTGAAGTTTATAGGTTATAAATATTAAGGTGTGAATACTGTGAAAGTTATTATTATCGGCACTGGCAAGGTAGATAGCCAAATTGCCCAGACACTATCGGCAGAAAATCATGATGTAACTATGAATGATAAGGTATTTATATTTACCAAAACAACAGAAATAAAAAAAATAGAGCAACTTTTTGATGATCGGAGGAAGAAATAAATCTATATGAAGTTTAAAGTTGTTCTCAACACTTTAGGCAGTCTAATACTTTTTTTAGGCATTAGTATGGTATTTCCATTGTTTTATGCCATTTACTATCAAGAAGGCGATATTGTCTATGCTTTTGTTGCCTCAATTATAATCACAACCCTTTCCGGATTATTGCTCCAATACGCCTTTACACCTGAAAATGGTATAGGTAGAAAGGAAGGATTTGTAATTGCTTCCCTGGGATGGATTCTGGCTGCTGGTTTTGGCACATTGCCTTTTCTCTTTAGTGGCACTTTCACAAATTTTATTGATGCCTATTTTGAATCAATGTCAGGTTTTACCACCACAGGGGCAACTGTTTTAAGCTCCATTGAAGGTAATCCCCTGTCTGTTCTTTTCTGGAGAGATCAGATACAATGGATGGGTGGAATGGGAATTATTGTTCTGGTAATAGCTATCTTGCCGGCTCTGGGAGTGGGGGGAATGCAGTTATTTAGATCAGAAGTGCCCGGACCTGAACCTGATAAACTAAAACCACGTATCAAAGAAACTGCAAAATTATTGTACCTGGTTTATATTATTATCTCAGTTCTTCAAGTTGTTTGTCTATATATTTCAGGAATGTCCCTGTATGATGCTCTTACTCATATGTTTGGTACGATGTGTACAGGTGGTTTCACTCCAAAGAACCTTAGCGTCGGCCACTATAATAATCCTACTTATGATCTTATTATCATTATTTTTATGTTTATTGCCGGTGCTAATTTTACATTACACTACAAAGTATTACATGGTGACTTGAAAAGTTTACTGAAAGATAGAGAATTTCTCTTTTATACAGGTATTATTCTTCTTTCAACCCTAATAATCGCAACACAGTTACGTATCTATGTTTACAATACTATATTTGCAGCAATTCGTTATGCATCTTTCCAGGTGGTTTCGATTACAACTACAACAGGATTTGTTACAGCTGATTACGACCAATGGCCAGACTTATCCAAAAATATTTTATTAGTATTAATGTTTATCGGTGGTTGTGCCGGTTCTACCGGTGGAGCTATTAAAAATATACGTATTTTAATTCTTTTAAAGAAGGCCAGCCGCGAATTTCAAAAAATTCTCCATCCTCATGCCATTACACCCATACATGTGGGAGATAAAAAAATCTCTGATGAAGTTGTCAATAATATTACCTCTTTTTTTATGTTGTATATGATTATATTTGTTATTGGTACTCTGATTATGACCTCGCTGGGCTTAGATATGACCAGTGCATTATCATCAGTAGCCGCAACTTTAGGCAATGTTGGTCCTGGTCTTGGATTAGTGGGCCCCTCGCAAAATTATGCTTTTATTCCTGATATCGGAAAAATAATTTTATGCATCTGTATGCTTTTGGGTCGATTAGAGATATATACGGTATTAATTCTAGTTGTGCCTGAATTCTGGAAAAAATAGTTATTATATCCTAAGTTCTAATTTATAAGCTCTAAAATTACCCAGAGCTTTCTAAATCAATGATTAGAAAAATTCACAGCAAATAAAAAATCTGTTATTATTAATATAAGTGCAGTAAAAAAATTATTTGATCTATATTTGATGTAAGAACTTCAGAATTAGTAAAGAAAAATTACAAAAGGAGCAAGAGATGAAATATAGTATATTAGGGGACTCAGGAATTAAGATCAGCGAATTATGTTTTGGTGTTTTACCGATGGGCCCTCTTCAGGCTGACATACCGGCAAAAGAGGGAGCCAAAGTTATTTTACAAGGTTTAAATTCCGGTATTAACTTTTTAGATACTGCACAGGCATATAAGACTTATCCCCATATCAAGGAAGCTTTAAAAGATTATTCAGGAGAAGTAATTATAGCAAGTAAATCACATGCTACCGGATATGATGAAATGAAGGAAGCAGTATTTGAAGCTTGTCGAGAAATGAATCGTGATTATATTGACATCTTTCATTTGCATGCTCCAAGGGAAGATAAAAATGTTTTTCAGAAAAGAGCCGGAGCTTTATCATGTCTTATAGATTTAAAAAAGGAAGGAGTTATCAGGGCAGTTGGTATTTCAACACATGCTGTAGAGGTGGTAGAAAAAGCTGCAGATGTTGAGGAAGTAGATGTAGTATTTCCCATTATCAATAAAGTGGGATTAGGTATTATCGGTGGAACTCCTGAAGATATGATTAAAGCTATCAAAAAAGCACATAAAGCGGGGAAAGGTCTTTATGCTATGAAGGCACTTGCCGGTGGCTATTTAATAAAACATATAGAAGAGTCAATCAATTATGTTAGAGAAATTAAGGAAATTGATTCCACAGCTGTTGGTATGATTAACTCCAGTGAATTGACAATGAATCTTAAAATTTTTGAAAATAAGAAATTGAATCAGGAAGAACTGGACCAAACTAAAGTTCAAAGAAAAAGACTTTTTATTTCTCGTTTCTGTGAAGGTTGTGGAACCTGTGTTGAAGCATGTCCGAACGGTGCCTTATCTATAAGGAATGGCAAGGCTTGTGTAGACTATAACTTATGTATTACCTGTGGTTACTGTGTACCACAATGTCCTGTTTTTGCTCTTAGGATTGTCTAGCTCCGGAAATATACGAAAGTATGTTTGCTATTATGGTATTAATAAATCAAGCTTTTTTGGTAGGAGTTCTATCTGGTATTTTTTCTGTGGTATGAGTATTTCGCCGGCAACTTGGGCAGTAATAGGTTCAGAAGCTTCTATTAATATATTTTTACCGCGGAAAAAACTAACTTCCGGCACATCGTTGTGAGTGCCTTTTATTGCTTTTGGTAAAAGCCTTAAACAACGTGTCCTGGTCATTTTTTGAATAATCCAAATATCCAAAAGACCATCATCTATTTTTGCGTCAGGGGCAATATTAAATTTACCCCCTTCCACCCTTCCATTACCTATCGCTAGAAATAAAACTTCTTTTTCAATTACCTGATTATCAATAGTAATTTTTAACTGGGTCGAAGGGATAGGAGATAATAATTTCTTAATGGCAGCAAAAACATAAACATAGGCACTCAATGATTTCCAGTTAGGATGATCTGTTTTTATCTGGTTTGCCAATGCGGTTATTTCAGCATCAAATCCTATACCACAGACATTTGCAAAGTATGTTTGCTGATTAATTAACCCTAAATCTATTTTTTTTGTTTTGCCTTCTTTTATTACCTGGCAAGCTTGGTAGATATCGTTAGGTATGGAAGTACTTTTAATAAAATCATTAGCCCAGCCAGCTGCGATTATTCCCAGAGATGGTTGGTTCTTAGCAGTGAGAATTCCGTTAATGATTTCATTTATAGTTCCATCACCACCAACTGAGACAATAAGTTCAGTTCCATTATCTGCGGCCTGACGAGCCAAATCAGTTGCCCCACCTAAAGAGGTTGTCCAACTGGTATGATACGAAAAATTCATTGAATCAAAAATATTAAAAATTTTTGGTACTAATTTCTCAGGCTTTCCGCCACCAGCCGTCTGGTTGATAATAAGTTCGGTTTTCAATCCTTATTCCTTTTATATTATGCAAATTATAAACTTCTTTTTTTCAAATTAATGAAATATGAAAACTATAACAATTATTTTTTATTAATTCAATATTTTTCTAAGAGGTCAATAATTGATAAGATACTGGTTGTCGATTGAGTATAGCATTCGTGAAAGGAACTATCATTTTATCCCTAGCGAGATTGATTGATATTTTAGACATGGACGCCATTTCTAAATTTTCCAGACAGCCGGCAATAATCTGCCCATTTGGGTTGGAAATCAGGCTATGTCCATTAAAATTTCCATCTATGGAATTCGGGCAAACAATAAAAATTTTATTTTCAGCACTTCTTGTCTGGCATATTTTTAATTGCTCATCCCGGGAGAACTGACAAGGCCAAATAATAATTTGAGCCCCTTTTAAGGTTAATATTCTAGCAATTTCCGGGAAATATCCTTCATAATCCAACATCATTCCGATAGTACCAAAATTAGTATTATAAACAGGAAAGTCATCTTTTCCTGGGTTTATCTTGTTTTTTTCAGGTAGTTCAAGATGAGTTTTTCTATATTTCCCAATTATTTCTCCAGATTGGATTAGAAAAATGGTTTTGTATTTATTAGTTCCTTCGGCTTCATTCAAGACAATAGAGCACAAGGCTAGTTTATTTTTTGTTAAATCTTTCAGCAAATTTAAAACAAGTGTATTTTGATTGTTAGTTATAGTGTTATTTTCAGAAAAACAAAAAATATTAACCTCTTGTTTTTGAAGCGTTTGGAAAAAATATTCTAATTTTTGTGAGTAAACATAAATATCTGCAGTATCTTCTGTTTGAATTATGGAAGCAAAAGGAGATTGCTCAACATTATTAGTGACTTTATCCTGATTATTTATAATTGGTAATTCTAGTGTGGGTGAAGTCAAAGTACTGTATAGTTCAGGATGCCTGTCTTCGAAAATATTTACCAAACTTGCTATCTCTTTATTATGGGATTGGGCAGGATTAATATCTTCTATTAATATTTCTTCCCGGTCAGTGGAAGCCATGGTAACTGTTTCGCCTTCCGGTGAGAAAAATGAGCTTTTCCCACAATATTGAATCGATTTTTCTTCAATTCCTACTTTATTTGCGGCAACAATCCATACCTTGTTTTCCAATGCTCTGGTCGGAAGCATATAATCAATTTGAGGATTAGACCAGCTTTCTTTTTCCAGACCATTAGTAACCAGATTTGTAAGATCCAGCAATATTTCTGCACCTTGCAATGCCAGACAACGAACAATCTCAGGAACTCTGCCATCAGCACATATAAAAATGCCAATTTTCCCGATTTTAGTATCAAAAACGGGATATTGACTTGCACTCTGAAACCAGATGTTATCAAAATGCCACAAGAACGATTTCCTTGTTATGCCTATTATTTCACCATTGTCATCAATAAGGTAAGCTGAATTGTATAATGCATTTTTTTCTTTATTGTATTCCGGTAAACCAATGGCGATAAAAACTTGGTATTTTTTTGCATAAATCTTGATTTCAGCTAAGAATTGCGTTGTTAAAGAAGAAAGCTCAGTGTGACTATCAATAATATGTGGTGCTAAAAAGTAACAAGGATATACACATTCTGGAAGAACTATTAATTTAGCTTTAGATTCTGATGCCTGTTTGATTAACCTCAATATTTTTTCTTTGTTTTCTGAGTGTTTTTGGTATGGCATTGCCTCTAGTTGAAGGCAGGCAATACGAATAGATTGATTTTTCATAATACCTCTTTAATCATTAATCATAGTTCATTATAAAAAGACCAGGAAATCTATTGAATAAATATATAAATATATTATAATCGAATTGCCTGAGATAGCAAAATCTTTTATATAGTTTAATTATTGAGTAATAATTGTGGTTGTTTTAAAAATGATTAAAAAATGATAAGATAATTAAATAAGAATATCTGAGGGAAAAATAATGGACCTTTTTCATCAGCAAGAAAAAAAAACAGCAAAATCATCACCATTGGCAGATCGGATACGGCCGAAGAGTTTGGATGAATTTATCGGGCAGGAAAAGATAATTGGTAAAGGGAAACCCCTACGCATGGCTATTGAAAAAGACCAATTACAGTCAATCATACTCTGGGGACCACCAGGTTCTGGCAAAACAACGCTTGCTATGATTATTGCCCGGATGACTAAAAGTAATTTTGTGCAATTCAGTGCCGTAACCTCAGGTATTCCGGACTTGAAAAAGATGATTTCGGATATTCATCAACGCTGGACTTATCATCAACAGAAGACTATTCTTTTTGTGGATGAAATCCACCGATTTAATAAAACACAGCAAAATGCTTTTCTCCCTTATGTGGAAGATGGAACCATTATCTTGATTGGTGCAACCACCGAAAATCCTTCTTTTGAAGTAATTTCTCCCCTGTTATCCCGTTCCCATGTTTATGTACTGGAATCCCTGTCTAAGGAAAACCTTTATCATATTATCCGGAATGCCTTAAAAGACAAAAAAAACGGGTTGGGTGATTTGTCAATAGAGATTGATGATGAGGTAATTAAGTTTATTATTCAGCTTTCTTATGGGGATGGCCGTATAGCCTTAAATATTCTGGAGTTTGCAGCTATGGCGAAATCCCCTGATTCCGAAGGAATTATCAAGATAGATAAAAAACTAGTACAGGAAATTGTCCAGAAAACTAGCCTCCGTTATGACAAAAGTGGTGAAGAACACTATAATATTATTTCTGCCTTGCATAAAAGTATGCGTGATTCGGATTCAGATGCTGCACTATATTGGGTAACCCGTATGATAGAGGCAGGTAAAAATCCACTTTATATTGCCCGGAGGCTCATTAGATTTGCTTCTGAAGATGTGGGGAATGCAGATCCGTCCGCATTATCAATTGCTGTTTCGGCAATGCAGGCAGTTCATTTTTTGGGTATGCCGGAAGGAGACCTAGCACTTATTCAGGCTGCTACCTATCTGGCTAATGCACCCAAAAGCAATGCATTGTATAAAGGTAGACAGATAGCCGGAAAGGATATCAAAAAATATGGTCATTTACCGGTACCGAAGGTTATTCGTAATGCCCCGACCAGAATGATGAAAGAAATGAATTACGGCAAGGATTATCAATATGCCCATGATTTTCAGGATGCCCTGGTTCAACAGCAGCATCTCCCGGATCAACTGAAGGGCAAGAAATATTATTTTCCAACTGAACGGGGTTTTGAGAAAGAAGTTAAAAGAAAAATGTATTTAAGAGAAAAAAAATTGTCGGAAAAATCCAAGTAGAATAACTCTTATTGCTCTAATGCATGGTGATGGTGAATAAAATTTTTTATCAGTAAAATCTTTAGAAAGTGAGAATAAAATGAATAAGAGAAAGCTAAAAGTAGGGATATTGTTTGGAGGAAAATCAGGGGAACATGAAGTTTCTTTTTGTTCAGCATCCTCTATTATAGAAGCCATGGATAGAGAAAAGTATGAGGTTGTACCCATCGGGATTACTAAAAGTGGTTGTTGGTTATCACCGAGAGAAAGTTATCTTGCTCTGCAGACCGGTAAAATCGAAGGAAAGAGCAGGATTGCCTGTAAGAGCGGTTCAGATGAGAAGCAGTTGATTGTAATAAGCAAGGAAAATAATGAATACTCTTTTGTGGATAAATTGGATGTTATCTTCCCGGTTTTACATGGTCCTTATGGAGAGGATGGTACAGTTCAAGGGTTACTGGAATTAATTAATATTCCATATGTGGGCTCCGGAGTAGCTGCTTCTGCAGTGGCAATGGATAAAGATTTGATGAAAAAGATTTTTCAGCAGAACACTCTTCCCCAGACCAAGTGGATTACCATAAAAAGGAAAAGATGGATTTTGGAAAAGAAAAAAGTATTAAATGAAATAAATAATCAATTTATCTATCCTATTTTTATTAAACCTACTAATCTTGGTTCCAGCGTTGGTGTTAGTAAGGTACAGCAAAGTCAGGAGTTAGAGCATGCTATCAATGTAGCTACTTCTTATGATCGTAAAATTATCATTGAAGAAGGAGTGGAAAATGCTATAGAGGTTGAGTGTAGTGTTCTCGGAAATGATGAACCCAGTACTTCTATAGTTGGTGAAATTCAACCTGCCGGAGAATATTATGATTACAACTCCAAATATATTGATAAAAACACAAAGTTAATTGTTCCGGCTGGGATACCAGATGGTATTGCGAAGGAAGTGCAAAGAATATCGAAAATAGCTTATCTGGCAATTGATGCTGCAGGCTTATCCCGGGTTGATTTTTTTGTTCAGAAAAATAACAATACCTATAAAGTATATCTCAATGAGATTAATACCATTCCAGGGTTCACTCGTACCAGTGTATATCCAAAATTATGGGAAAAAAGTGGAATTGGATTTTCTGAATTAATTGATAGGTTGATAGGATTAGCCCTGGAAAGATTTAAAGATAAGATGTCTAATAAAACAGACTATCCTTCCACGATTCTAGAATAAAAAAATTATTAGATTATTGTCTAAAAAATCTTGAATGGGGAATAACTATAGTAGAACAGAAAAAGAAGATTGACAGATAAATAACAAATTGATACAGATAATTATTGTTAGAGGTTGAAAAAGGCAAACTATTCGAAAGAATAGGGCGCAAAGTTATGGACCTAAAGTCAAAAGACAAAGGTTGCCAAGCTACCACCTTTTTTCATTTTAGCCCAAACTTTGAGTACTTTTTCAGCTGAGAACAAGGAGAGTAGATATTATGAAAGTTTGGGGAAAATTACTTAATACAAGCAAAATACTGATAATCATCAGTGCAGTTTTCTTACTAACATCCTGTAGCGGGGTTCTACCGGAAGTAGCAAACGAACAACAGGATAATACCTTTACTAATAGCTTAATACCGGGGATTGAGGATAAAGCTAAGTTAAGTTCAATATATTTGGAAGTGCCATATCAGAAGTATGCAGGGACTGACTGGTGCTTGCCGGCATCCGGTTCAATGGCATTAGATTTTTTTGGTATACAAGTAAGTCAACAGGAGTTAGCGCAAAAAATAATTAAGCCCGATGGTTTGGGAGATATCTATAAAATGGTGAAATTTGCTAAAGATTTAGGATTTGAAGCATCATTCACAGTGTTGACAATGGAAGAGATTGAAGAATATTTATACAATAATATTCCATTAATAGTAATACAGGAATATAAGGAGACTAATCCACTGGCTCATGCCCGGGTTATTACCGGTTTTGATTCTGAGAAAAAAGAATTAATCAGTAATGATCCAACTATTGGGAAAGGTTATACTATGTCTTATCAGGAATTTATGAATTTAAATTTAACAGCAAATCAAAAATATTGTATGACAATTGTTATCACTCCCAGTTATGTATAGAAATAAACCAGTACAAAATAAATAAGAGGTATCAAAATGAATATTATGAAAAATAGCTACGATTACTGTGAGATATCAGAGAATCAAGGAGAGTACCTGGTAGAATATGGTTATCAGACTTATAATGGTAAGATAATATCTCCGCCGATTAAAATAGGTGACAGAAGTTTCTCTACTGAGAAAAAGGCATTACGTTATGCCAAAAAAATTACTTCAAGAGAATGCATTACACTCGAAAAGTAAAAATAATCTTTCTCTAACTGAAGGCTAAAATTACTCATTTGATTAAAAAATATAAATATTTAAATACCAAAGAACTCTTTAGAAATAAATCTAGAAGAGTTCTTTTTCTTCCTGGAATAGCTGATTAATGATTTTGACAGCCTCATATCCTGGTGTTATTATTGATAATAAAAGTGTTATCATTAATTTAAAAGGTGGAATATGTCACACTTAGTTCGATTTAGTGTTTCTCTGGAAAAAGAGCTGCTGAGAAGATTTGATTATCGCATTAATGAGCAAAGATACAAGAATCGCTCTGAAGCCTTACGGGATTTGATAAGGGAAGATCTTGTAGTAGAGGAGTGGCAAAAGAACGAAAAGGTTGCCGGTACCATAACCCTGGTTTATGATCATCATAAACGGGGATTAGTTCAAAAATTAACTGCTTTGCAACATGAATATCACAATATAATTATATCGACGCAACATATCCATCTGGATCATGATAATTGTCTGGAAGTAATTATTGTACATGGGAAGGCCCATTTTTTAGATCAGCTTGCCAGCAAATTAAAGGCAGTCAAGGGTGTGAAATACGGTAATCTGGCCATGGCTACTAGTGGAAAAGAATTAGTTTGAGTCTAAATTTAGACTTGATACATTACATAGGATAAAAGAGGAGAAATTATGAATATTGGTATTTTGGGACTGCCTTTGACTGGGAAAACAACTTTATTTAATCTCTTAACGAGTCAGCACAAACAGACAAATTCTTTTACAGCTCGCAAAATCAAGAATATTGGTGTTGCGAAGGTTGCCGATGACCGTGTTGATTATTTGAGTTCAATCTATCAGCCTAAAAAAACTACCCATGCAACAATTGAGGTGATTGATATTCCGGGTATTTCATCAGATATTCCGGAAAAAGAAAAGCAGAATGTTTTTACTCAAATACAAAATGTAGATGCCCTATTAATGATTGTCCGAGTTTTTTATGATACCCTGATTCCAGGGACTACTGATCCACTTTCTCAAATAGAATCTTTGGTTTATGAAATTCTCTTAAGGGATTTGGAAATAACGGAAAATCGTATAAATAGACTAAATCAATCTAAAAGAAAATTAACCCGTCAAGAAGAAATGGAAAAGCAAGTTTTGGAAAAATGTTATCAGTATTTAAGTAATGATAAACTACTGATTAGCCAAAGTTTAACAGAGGAAGATTCAAAGTTACTGAGTGGATTTGGTTTATTTACACTAAAGCCAATCATTGTGGTAATTAATCTTGATGAAGACCAGTTACGTAATAATCAATTTCCAAATCAAGAAAAATTTAATCAGTTCATTAAGAATCATCAAATGGCTAGTATTCCAATCTGTGGAAAACTGGAGATGGAAATCAATGAATTGACCGAAGAAGAAAGGCAAGTTTTTTTAGAAGATTTAGGTTTTCAGGAAACTGGTATCGAGAGATTATCGCATGTTCTCTATCGACATCTCGGTTTGATATCATTTTTTACTGTAGGGAAAGATGAGGTAAGGGCCTGGACTATTCATGAAGGTACAATGGCAGTTAAAGCAGCAGGTAAAATCCATAGCGATATAGAGCGTGGTTTTATCCGGGCGGAAGTTGTACGTTTTGAAGATTTTAAACAATTAGGATCGATGCAAAAGCTAAAGGAAAAGGGGCTATTAAAAGTAGAAGGTAAAGATACTATTATTGAAGACGGTGATATTATTAATTTTCGATTCAATGTTTAGCCAAAATAGAGAACTTAGAGTTAAAATCTTTTACTAGACTATAAATTAAAAGATAATTTTTTCTTATTAAAGTGTTATATAATATTGCAATACCAGGAATAACAAAAGGAGTTTTGGGGAAATTTCCCTGAAAATGTCTAGTGCCGAAAATAGACGAAAAACAATTAAAAGAAGTAAGTGAATTAATAAAAGATTCAAAATATACTGTTTGCTTAACAGGGGCAGGGGTAAGCACTGCCTCTGGAATTCCTGATTTTCGGACGCCTGGCAAGGGACTATGGTCTAAAGTAAATCCAATAAAAATTACCAGCATACAGGCTTTTCAGGAGAACCCCGCTCGTTTTTATCAGTTCTATCGCCCCAGGATAGAAGAATTACAGAAAGTTTCTCCCAATCAAGCCCATCATTCCCTGGCTAAATTGGAGCAGGCAGGGTATCTTCATTTTTTAATAACCCAGAATATTGATGATTTGCATAAAAAGGCAGGGTCCGAGCATGTACTGGAAATTCATGGTAATTTAAATCAAGCTATTTGTTCCCGATGTGGGAAAAAGATTTCCTCAGAATTATTAATTAAAAAAATTGAAGAGAATGAACATAAAATCCCTTATTGCCAGTGTGGTGGTGTTTTTAAACCGGATGTTGTCTTATTTGGTGAAGTACTTTCTAATCTTGATGAAGCCATTGATGAAGCCAATAAGGCGGATTTATTCTTAGCGGTAGGGTCGTCATTACAAGTTTCTCCTGCTAACTTATTACCTGAGTATAGTCTAGCCCAAAAAGGGAAATTAATTATTATTAATTATATGGACACACATCTGGATAATCAAGCTGCTGTTGTTGTTCATGAAGATGTTGGTTTATTTTTGTCCGCATTATGTCAGCATTTAGATATATTTTAATTTTTCAGAGAGGAGTGTTATATGAATCATTCTGAAATTATTGTCTTAATAGTATCTTTTCTGGCGATTATCATCAGCTTATTTGCTATCTGGTTAGCAATGATGTTTTATAGGCTCTACAGTCAATTGTCTTTATTAGTTATTGAAATGTCCAAAGGATTGGAAATGAGTACAGCCCGATTAGAGAAAATACCTGCTCTCTTATATGAGAAAAAAGTTTTTATACCAGAAAAACGAGAACTCAATCCGGAACTCAAGAATAATCTCCATAAGGAGGAAAAATAATGGAAAATATTTCCGTTCTTGGTCAGTCATCCCAATTATTGGCCAGTGGCATTGTTTTGTTGGCATTATGCCTGGGCATTGTTTTTTATTACTGGTCTTTGCAATTATTTAAGAAATTTGACTTACAGATTAAAAAGATGAAGCAAAATATTGATAGCCTGGAGGCTTTGTCACAGTCTATTTATGAGACTGCTTATTGGGATATAAAGAAAAAGGATATCAAGGATAATCCGGATGATAATATAGCAAATATTCCCAAAAAAGAACAATATGTCCTTGAAGAAATAAAAGCACAAATTCAAAATTTAATTCAAAGACAAGCTGAGATTACCCAAACAATGGAAGAAAAGTTAAACGAACAAAAACCTGAACAACAAGAAAATTTTTCACTAGATACAGGTTCAGAACAATTTTTAAAAGCTGAGGAGAAAGCCAAATATCAAAAAATTAGTAAATTGGTAATAAAGCATCTCAAGGATTTGTTAAAGGAAAAAGAACAAGTCACTGCTCAAGAATTGGTTTATACAATGCCTGACCTATATCCTCTGGCAGATATTTATCGAACCCTTGAACTAATGAAAGAGAAAAATCAAATTGCCTGGGAAGAAAGAAGCATAAGCCCTCAGTCTATATTAGAAATTAAATAGATGCGGTTACCATTTTTAGAACCTATACCGCATCTATTTAATTTCTGAATACATTTTTAGCAATTAGATTTATTCTTACTACCCACCCTAGTAATCTATAGAATTGACCCTGATTTTATTTTTTTTATTATTTGCTATGAAAATAAAAATTTGATAGAATATGTGACAATTATTCTGTAATAAATAGAAAATTATATTTATTTTTTTAAAAATCATACTATCACTAGAAGGCAGAAAGGTAATATTATGCTTATTAACAATGTTATTGAAGCGATTGGCAATACGCCGCTTTTGCGTTTAAATAAGATATCTTCGGGAAATGTGTTTGCCAAGGCAGAATTCTTAAATCCCGGTGGGAGCATCAAAGACCGTGTGGCAAAATATATTATCGAGGAAGCGGAAAATGATAAGAAATTAAAACCCGGTATGACAATTATTGAATCTACCTCCGGTAATACTGGCATAGGGTTAACACTTATAGGAGTGCAGAAAGGCTATGAAGTTATTTGTGTTATGCCGGAAAATATGAGTGCGGAACGGAAAAAAATTATTCAGGCCTTTGGCGGTAAAATTATTGCCACCCCTGCTGAAGAGAGTTTAACCGGTTCTATTAAGAGAATGAGAGAATTAACCGAACAGGATCCGGAAAGATATTTTATTACAGATCAATTTGTTAATCCTAAGAATCCTGAGACTCATTATAAAATTCTAGGTCCCGAAATATGGAAAGATACCAAAGGAGAGATTGATATCTTTGTTGCCGGTGTAGGTAGTGGCGGAACACTTCAAGGTATGGGTCAATTCTTAAAAGAGAAAAACCCTTCCATTAAAATTGTTGCAGTGGAACCAAAAAACAGTGCCGCACTTCTGGGAAAAGAACCAGGATTACATCAGATACAGGGTATTGGGGATGGATTTATTCCTGGAGTTCTGGATGTGAATATCGTTGATTTTGTAATTACAGTATCTGATGAAGAGGCTATTGAAACTACTCGATTGTTATCCCTTCAAGAAGGGTTATTGGTGGGAACTTCTTCTGGTGCGAATGTGTTTACTGCTTTACATCTGGATAATGGGAAAAATCGCATTGTTACTGTTTTGCCTGATCGGGCCGAAAGGTATTTTAGTACCGCATTGTTATAAAA
The DNA here is from genome assembly GCA_018402425.1 of Candidatus Atribacteria bacterium. Taxonomy (GTDB): domain Bacteria; phylum Atribacterota; class Phoenicimicrobiia; order Phoenicimicrobiales; family Stramentimicrobiaceae; genus Oleincola; species Oleincola secundus. The sequence continues at coordinate 40,062 of JAGYIZ010000016.1, forward strand.
ATCAATTAGATGAATTTTGTCTGGATATATTTTTTGATTTTAAAAGAGATTGCCTTTTCCTTTTATTATTTCTTTTTCGAGAAACCAATCGATCTAGCTGAACGGTAATTACCGATCCTATGACCAGCAATATCCCCAACAACTTCCAGCCTGCTAATTGTTCATTAAAGAATAGATAAGACACTATTACTGCGACAACAACTTCAATGGTGCTGATAATCCCTGCTTTAGAGGCTTCTATGCCCATTGATAATCCGCCAATATAGAATAGATAAGCAAAAATAGTAGAAATGATACTAAGAGAAAGCATATAGAACCAGATAATATATCCACTACCCTGTTGGAAGAGGATCATTGGGTGTGAAAACGGTAAATAAAACATTAGACCAAACCCGATAGAATAAAAGACAATAGTATAAGGATGACATTTATTGGCAATCGGTTTACTGAGAATAGTTAGTGAACCAAAGGTTAAACCAGCTGCTAATCCTGCCAATATTCCTGAGGAATTTAGTTGCAGGGTTTCCCAGGAACCACCGGTCACAGTGAAGAAACATCCCGTTACACACAATAATAGTGCAATGATTTTATTGGTAGTAAATAATTCTCGAAAAAATATTCTTGCCATCAAGGCAATAAATATGGGAGCAGTATATAATAGCGTTACAGCAGTAGCAATAGAAGTTATTCTGATAGCAGTAAAATAACTGATATTAAATAGGCATTGGCTGATTAAACCAATAGCGATAACATATTTTAAAATTTCCCGATCAATTTTCAATTTTGATTTGTCTGTAAAATAGAGATATAAAAATAGAATAATAAAAGCAAAAAACATTCTCCAAAAAATGATAGTTGATAGAGGGAGTTGAGCATCCAATAAATTTTTGACAAAGAAACCTACTGAACCCCATAAACAGCCTGCTGTAGCAATCATAAGGTAGCCTTTTGTTTTTTTGAGCAAAACCTACTCCTTCCAGAATATCAATTCTATCTCTTATTCCATAACTTGGTATTATAGAGGAAAAACTGACTTAATTCAAAATAATTTAAGAACCAATCGTAAATTATAATTTTCTTTTTCTCGATTCGGCTTGCAAAATATCTTGTATTGACTTACTATTTGTTTTGGACAGTCTTGAATTTATCTTCTTGATTATTTTAACTATTTTTATGCTATTGGAATTTTTTTAATTTTCTGTCTTAAGTGATCTTAAGTGATGAAATAACTTTTACAGAATGGTTTGATTTTTGAAAGGAGCAAGAGATGAAGTATATTGATAGCCAATCTTATTCTCCCTATTTTAATTTAGCCTTAGAAGAACATATATTGAAAAACAAAAATGTGAAAGAAGACATTGTTTTCCTCTGGAAAAATACGCCAACTATTGTAGTCGGAAATAACCAGAATACCATAGAAGAAATTAATATGCCTTTTGTTAATGAGAAAGAAATCAAGGTAGTTCGTAGACTTTCGGGAGGCGGGGCTGTTTACCAGGATTTGGGCAATTTAAATTTTACCTTTTTGAAGCGTTTAGAAAAACCTTCCAATTTGGAAATTAAAAAATTTGCCTTACCTGTTGTTGAAGCATTGAATAAATTAGGTGTTTCGGCTGAGTTAACCGGGCGTAATGATATTACCGTAAAAGGAAAGAAAATTTCTGGTAATGCCCAACGTCTTTTCAGGAATAAACTACTCCATCACGGAACACTTCTTTTTGATACAGATCTGGAGGTTATGGCGAAGGTATTACAGGTCGGGCTTGACAAGATTCAATCAAAGGGAATCAAATCAATTCGTAGCCGTGTTACCAATATTAAGCCTTATCTTGCACAGCAGGGGACCATTGAGGAATTCAGGGAATCTATTTTGAGAGAATTATTTCAGGGAGAGAAAATTAATCAGTATTTTCTCAGTGAAGAGGATTTAAGACAAATAAATAAACTGGTAAATGATAAATACAATACCTGGGAATGGAATTTTGGCTATTCTCCTCCTTACAGTATAAAAAATACTCGTAGATTTCCGGGTGGAAAAGTTGAATTATTTCTTGATGTAGAAAAAGGAATACTAAAGAATTGCCAGATTTTTGGAGATTTTCTATCATTATGTGATATTTCTGAGATCGAGAAGAAATTAAAAAATAAACGCTATGAATCAGAAACCATAGAAAGAACTCTGTCAAAGTTTGACTTAAAATATTATTTTGGAGATATAACATTACCGGAAATTATGACTGTTTTCTTCGGATAATTAATTTTATTTAATAATTGTAAGATGTTGGAAATATTAATTTATAAGCAAATATTTAGTCATATATATTTTTTTGAAAAAATGAGCTGATTTGGGTATAATTGATAAGTTCATTTAAAAACAGAATAAAAATTCTTCGAGTTGTCTATTCTAAGGGCATAGCCTATGACAGGCATCCGTTAGGT
>JAGYIZ010000017.1 GCA_018402425.1 Candidatus Atribacteria bacterium
AATAAGAAAAATGCAAATTACAAGGTGCAATTTAAACACAGCAAATACAAAATATAACAAACAAATTAACCAATGAATAAAGTAACCAATTGATAGAAGAGGATAGTGATAGAATGAAGTTATTAGCAAAAACAGGAATTGTAGTTGTTGCCTTATTAATAGAGTTTTTTTTAGCTAATATATTAGGGATAAATACTGTTAAACCTGATTTGATACTGATTGTGGTTATCTGCATGTCATTTATTTCGGGAACAGAAGAGGGCACAATAGTTGGTTTTGCAGGTGGACTATTAAAAGATGTATTTTCTGTTCATTTTTTAGGCATTAATGCGTTGGTCAAGAGCTTAATTGGCTATATTGCAGGAGTAATAAGGGAAAGAATATTCTCTCAACATATTATGTTGGTAGTTGCCATATCTACTTTCATTTTTACATTCATAAATAATATGATAATATTTATTCTGCTAAATGCACTTCATTCTAATTATGATTTTGCAATTATAATAAAAAACTTTGTCTTGAGCCAGGCTATAATTAATAGTATACTTTCACCTTTTCTATTTATAGGAATTAAAAAAATATTTACTTATCTTAGTCGCTGGAGTTAATGAGATATGTTTAATCAAAAAAGCTCCAAAATAACCCCAGATTTAATCAAAAATAGATTGAATGATTTATTTATTTTCATTATTATCTGTTTTGTAATATTGTTAGTAAACCTCTGGTACTTACAAGTTATTAAAGGCCAGGATTATGAACAGAGAGCGATTAATAATTGTATCCGTTCTTTAGTTGAAGAAGCTCCCAGGGGAGAAATATACGACCGAAACGGAAAATTATTAATAACCAATCGTCCGGCAGTAAATTTTTCAGTTATTCCGGCAGAAATAGATGATTATCATTCACTAGCATTTGAATTAAGTTCAATTATTCCTTTGGAAGAGTCATATATAATAGAGAAATTTCAGCAACTAAAGAAACGTCCATTCCAAGCCCAGACTATAAAGAGAGATATTGAAAAGGAACAAATTGTTGCTATTGAAGAGCAAAAGTATAAATTTAAAGGTACTCTTCTGACAGTTCAGCCGGAGAGGAAATATCTTTACCAGGAATTAGCTGCCCATGTGTTGGGTTATGTTAACGAAATAAGCGAAGAAGAGCTAAGGGATTCTGGATATTCCCATCTGTCGGGTGGAGATATTGTTGGGAAAAGTGGTATTGAAAAATATTATGATAACTACCTGAGGGGAGAAAAAGGTAATAAAGAAGTAGAGGTAGATGCTCTGGGGAGAGAAATATTAACATTAAAATCCCGTGAACCGGTTGCAGGAAATGATATTCACTTAACTATTGATAGTGATTTACAACAATACATTCAAAATATAATGCTTGGAAAAAAAGGTGCAGTTATAGTCAGTGATCCCAAGACCGGAAAAATATTGGCTATGGTCAGTCAGCCAAGCTTTGATCCCAATTTATTTACTAAGCAGATATCAACAGAACAATGGGAGAATATTGCCCAAAGTAAAGAAAATTTATTATGTAACCGAACCATTCAGGGCATTTACCCTCCCGGTTCGATTTTTAAGCTAATCACGGCAATTGCTGCTTTAGAAGAGGGTATCGTTGATTTGAATGACAGCATATATTGCCCCGGGTATTATAAACTGGGGGGTTTAACCTTTAAATGTTGGAAAGAAACAGGTCATGGTAACCAGACTTTCATTGAAGCAATTAGTAATTCTTGCAATGTATTCTTTTATACAATGGGACAAAAATTGGGTATTGATAAGCTGAATCATTATGCAAGGATGTTTGGTTTGGGTGAGGAAACAGGTATTGATTTACCTGGAGAATTAAAAGGACTGGTTCCTTCTCAGGAATGGAAGACAAGTACATTTAACCAGGTATGGTATCCCGGAGATACAGTAAACTTGTCTATTGGTCAGGGATATCTGTTAACAACTCCTTTTCAAATACATAATATGCTCTGCATTATAGCTAATGAAGGGCTTGTGTACAGGCCATTCAATGTAGAAAAAATTGTTTCACAATCAGGAGAACTAATAAGGAAATATGAGCCGGAGATTATTAGAGAGATAGACATATCCACCGAAACATTTAGAGTTGTTAAGGAAGGCATGCAAAAGGTTATCGAAGAAGGAACAGGTTGGAATGCCAGAATAGAAGAGGTTACAGTGGCAGGAAAAACAGGTACTGCTCAGAATCCTCAGGGAGAAAATCATGCCTGGTTTGTAGGCTTTGCTCCCTTTCAAAATCCTGAAATTTGTGTGACTGTATTTATTGAGCATGGTGGTGACGGCAGTCAATCTGCTGCAACAATTGCTGGGAACATTATTCAGAGTTATTTTAAGAAACAATATGACCATAAGGTTCAATCGGAAAAGTTATAATAAATAGCAGAAGGGGTATAAAAAGTGATAACAAAAAATGTTGCTTCTAATTTTAGGTTAGGACAGGCTCCAATATATCGTTCAATTCGTCTAATTAAACATATTGATTATACTCTCCTGTTTGCAATTTTATGTTTGTGTTCATTTGGTTTATTGGTAATATATAGTACAACACATGTAGAAGTGATGGATGCAGGCTCTTTATCTTATGTGAAAAGACAGTTAATTTTTATAATAGCCGGTATATTATTGTGCTTTTTGGTAGCAATTATTGACTATCATGAAATTGAAAAATTTGCTGTTCCAATTTATTTGTTAGCTATTATTTCATTAGCTTATGTAATTTTATTTGGAAGAACGACCGGAGGTGCACGCCGTTGGATTGAGATTGCTGGTTTTGATTTCCAACCTTCGGAATTTGCTAAGATTGCCCTGATTTGTTTTTTGGCCTATTTTCTTAGCAGACAGAAAGAAAAATTATCATATGCTTTATATTTTGGATTACCTTTTATGCTTACTGGAATTCCAATGCTGATGATTTTTCGACAGCCGGATTTGGGGAGTTCTATGGTCTTTTTAGCTATACTATTATGCATGATTTTTGTAGCAGGATTTAAATGGAAACATATAATAATAATGTTTTTAATATCAATGGCTTCTTTTCCTCTTTTATGGTCATTTTTAAAGGAATATCAAAAAAACAGACTAATTCTGTTTATTAATCCAAGTCTTGACCCATTGGGAGCAGGATATAATGTGATACAATCAAAAGTAGCAATTGGCTCTGGAGGATTATTCGGTCAGGGTTTATTCAGCGGAATTCAAAGCCAATTAAAGTTTTTACCTGCACAACATACTGATTTTGTTTTTTCGGTAATAGGGGAAGAGATGGGATTTTTTGGTGTAGTAATATTACTGTTATTATATATATTTGTACTATGGAAAGGAATAAAAATTGCCCAGGAAGCACCTGATTTTCTGGGGACATTTTTGGCTACCGGTGTTATCGCATTTTTATTTTTTCATATATTTATTAATATTGGTATGGCAATGGGCTTGATGCCGGCCACCGGTTTGCCGCTATCATTTATAAGTTATGGCGGCACTTTTATGATAAGTAATTTTATAGGAATAGGAATTTTGTTTAGCGTTCATCTGAGAAGCATTTTTGTTTAGATAATAGAATACTATAGATAATTATGATTAATAAATACGGGAAGGTTCACGTGTATAAAAAAACAAATAAAGAGATAGAAAAAATATTGTTCAGCGAAATATTAGAAAAGGTAGAAAAGCCGGGCCGTTATATTGGAAAAGAATACAATGAAATTGTAAAGAAAAGCGACAATAAAACAATCAAAGTTGCCTTATCTTTCCCTGATTTATACGAGATAGGCATGAGCTATCTTGGTTTTAAGATACTTTATGACATAATTAACAAAAGAGAAGATGCTCTTGCCGAAAGAGTTTTTTCACCCGCTGGGGATATGGAAGAATTAATGCTGAAAAAAAATATACCCTTATTTTCATTGGAGACTTATCGGCCGCTTTCTGATTTTGATATTATTGGTTTTAGTCTACAACATGAATTGTGTTATACTAACGTACTTAATATCATGAGTTTGGGTAATATTGATATACATTCTTTCAAAAGAAATGAAAGTAACCCTTTGATTATTGCCGGTGGTCCATCGGCATTTAATCCTGAACCATTAGCAGATTTTGTTGATTTATTTGTCATAGGTGATGGTGAAGATATTATTAATGAAATTATTGATGTTTATCAATTATGGTTAAAAGAAGGAGAGGCGAGAGAGAAAAAATCTCTTCTGAAAAAATTAGATAAATTATCTGGAACATATGTGCCTTCTTTTTATGATGTGAATTATTTTTCAGATGGAAGAATAAAATCTTTTCAAAAGAATGAGCAAGAAGTAAAAACAAAAATAAAAAAGCGCATTCTGGTTGATTTAGATAGCGCACCTTTCCCGGTTTCTCCTATTGTGCCAAACATTGATATTGTGCACGATAGAATTACCCTGGAAATATTTCGTGGTTGTACAAGAGGTTGTCGCTTTTGTCAGGCCGGCATGATTTATAGGCCTGTTAGAGAACGTACTGAAAAAAATTTATTAAAATTAGCTGATGAGAGCTTAGAACATACTGGTTATGAAGAAATTTCGCTATCATCTTTAAGCTCCAGTGATTATAGCCAGATTGATAGTTTGATAGAAAAATTAGTAGATAGATACCAGGATAGAGGCGTTGGAGTATCGCTTCCATCCTTAAGAATTGACGGATTTTCTGTACAGTTAGCCAGACAAACTCAACGGGTTAGAAAAACAGGATTAACTTTTGCTCCTGAGGTTGGAACTGATAGAATGAGCAATACGGTCAATAAAAATGTATCTGAGAACGATTTATATCAAACGATACAATATGCTTTTAAAGAAGGATGGAGAAGAATTAAACTATATTTTATGATAGGATTACCTACCGAAACATGGGATGATATCGAGGGAATTATAAACATGGTAAAAAAAGTAGAAATGATTGGTAAAAAAATGGTAGGTAAAAAATTTTCTTTAAGTATAAGTGTAAATGCATTTATACCTAAATCGCATACTCCTTTTCAGTGGGTAGGTCAAGAAAAGGAAGATATCTTAAAAGAAAAATATAACTATATTACTAAAAAGATTCGGAGCAAGAATATTTCTTATAGTTATCCTGATACAAAATTAAGTTTATTGGAAGCTATTTTTGCCCGTGGGGATAGAAGATTAGGTAAAGTTTTGGAAGAAGCCTACAGAATGGGCTGTAAATTTGATTCTTGGAGGGAATATTTTAATTTTAATAATTGGGAAACGGCTTTTCAAAAATGTCAGATTGATATGTCTTTCTATGCTCACCGAGAGAGAAATAAAGAAGAAATTATGCCCTGGGATTTGATTGATTGCGGAATAAAGAAAGACTTCCTATGGCTTGAATGGCAAAGAGCTCTTCAGGGGGTGACTATAGATGATTGCCGTTCTTCCGGATGCCATAATTGTGGGTTACAAGAGGTTTGTAAAAAATTAATTGAAACAAAAAATAATAAAGAGGCAGATGTTAAAGAATGTATAATAGATTGAAAAAAGTGAGTAATTAAATGTCCTGTATATATCGTGTTAAATATGAAAAAAATGGTCCACTAAAATTTATTTCTCACTTGGATCTTAATTCATTATTTTGTAGGACATTACGAAGAGCTAAAATAGACGTAGAATTAACACAGGGTTTTAACCCTAGATTTAAAATATCTTTTGGACCGGCTTTGCCCCTTGGTATTGCTGGTTGGCAAGAGGTTTTGGATATTTATTTGCTAAAAGAGTTAGATAATGAGCAAATAAAGGAAAAGATTAACAGGTTTGCTCCAGTTGGCTTAAAAATAAAAGAAGTAGAACCGATTTCTGAAAAGGAAAACGGTTTGAGTAAATCTTTGAAATGGGCAAATTACCTTATTCAGTTGGGATTTGATGGGAAAATAAATAGGTTGGCCAAAGAAGAATATTATAGTTATCTGGAGGGAAATATTAATAATTTTTTAAATCAAAAGAATATCTTAGTAGAAAAGAATACTAAAAAAGGATTACGGGAAGTTGATTTAAGACCTTATATTGAGAAAATGGAAATTGTACCTTGCCAGGATAAGATAATAATCATTCGACTAATTGTTGATATTCAATATAAAGGGAGCATTAATCCCAATTTAATTATTAACGAATTTTTAAAAAAGTTTGAAGAGCAAAAAATAGGTATTAGTGAAATAATTAGAGAACAACTTATTGTTAAGGTTAGTTAAAATAAACGAAAAAAACTTTACTAATTCTTATAAATATTTTATATTTATTTTAGATATTTTATGAAATAAGAGGAAGGTGATACATGAAAGATGAAGTATAAAGCGAAACAAGTTATAATTGATAGCGGGTTAAGCGAAGAACGCGTTGCTATCTTAGAAAATAATAAACTAGTTGAAATACACATAGAAAGATTAGAAGACCGGAAGATTATAGGTAATATTTACAAGGGAAAAGTGATGAATGTTTTGCCTGGAATCGAGGCTGCCTTTGTGGATATTGGTATTGACCGGAATGCTTTTTTGCATCTTAGTGATTTAGAGCAGTCCCTTGGTAACCAGAATGGCAAGTCTGTAGATGTAAAAGATTTGATTAAGGTGGGGCAAGAGATTGATGTTCAGGTCGTTAAAGAAGCAATTATACCAAAAGGTGCAAGGGTGACAACCGAGATAAGCTTGCCTGGGAGATACGTGGTTTTAATGCCTAACAATAATGGTATTGCTGTCTCTAGAAGGATTGAACAGGAACAGGAAAAAGAAAGACTTAAGAAAATAATGCAGAAAATTAAGAAAAAAGAATTTGGCTTTATTGTTAGGACCGCTGGAGTAGGTAAAGATGAAGCTGATTTTATTCCAGATATGGATTTACTTATTCGGTTATGGAATAAAATACAGAAAAGAAGTAAGAGTTCAAAAGCTCCTATGCTTCTACACGAGGATTTAAATTTGACCTATCGAATTATACGGGATTTATTTACAGAAGACATAGATGAGTTTGTGGTTAATTCTAAAAAAGAATACCAAAAAATAATCAGTTTTCTTGATACACTTTTTCTTCTTGATCTGAAACCACGTGTTTCTTATTATAACGGAGATAAGCCAATTTTTGAGGAATATAATATTGAGAAGGAAATTAATCGTGCTTTGGAAAAGAAAGTATGGATAAAGTGTGGCGGCTATCTGGTTTTTGATGAAGTGGAAGCCCTGACTGTTATTGATGTGAATACCGGAAAATATGTCGGCGGTAAGAAGATGAAAAATACAATTTTGAAAACTAATTTACAGGCTGCTGAAGAAATTGCCAGACAGTTGAGGCTAAGAGATATCGGTGGCATTATTGTTATCGATTTTATTGATATGGATAACAAAGAGGATCAGGAGAAAATTATAAAGAAGCTGGAAGAAGCACTTAAAAAGGATAAAACAAAATCAAACATAGTCCAGACAACAGAATTAGGGCTTGTCGAAATGACGCGCAAGCGCTCAAAAAGAGACTTGGATTCACTATTAAGGACTTCATGTCCTTACTGTTCTGGTAATGGCAGAATATTATCTATAGAAACAGTAAGTAATCAAGTTATTCATAAGTTAGAGGATTTAAGTAAACATTCTAAAGCAGAAGCAATATTTTTAGGGGTTAATCCTAAGGTAGAAGAAGAATTGTCCGGTAGTAAGATGATGTTGATAAAACAATTAGAACAGGATTATAAAAAGGCTATTTATATTAAAGCGTTAAATGACCTTCATATAGAGAAAATTAAAGTAATTGCTGTAGGGAGAAAGAAGGAAATTAAAAAGATAGTAAAAATGCTCTAACAATTATAATGATATTATTTATTAGAGATAAATCAATTCATAAAATAATTATGAAGAGTGTATTATAAAAATGGGTTGACATGTCTTGATATATATGATAAATTTTATAAGCCAATTAACGCACCAGATAGGTTGAAAAGCATCAGGGTACCTATTCGGGCGATTTTTAAAAGCAGGAGGAAATTGCTAAATGCATGCAGTTATTGCAACGGGAGGGAAACAATATATAGTAGAAGAAGGAAATATTATCAAGGTAGAAAAACTTGATGCTAAAGAAGGCGAAAAGGTTAAATTTGAACAGGTATTGATGCTGGAAAAGGATGGAGAATACCAAATTGGTCAGCCTTTGGTGGAGAATAGCTATGTTGAAGGAAAAGTGTTAAAACAGGGAAAAGCTAAAAAAATTGTAGTTTTTAAGTATAAACCAAAGAAAAAATATCAGAAAAAATTAGGCCATCGTCAATTTTTTACTGAAATAAGAATTGAAAAAATTAGTGGCAACAAATAAACTGAATAATTAAATGATCTAGCTTTTTAAAGAGAGGTGAGATAATATGGCTCATAAAAAAGGACAGGGGTCAGCCAAAAACGGTAGAGATAGTATATCAAAGCGGCTTGGGGTCAAAAAATTTGGTGGTCAGCTTGTTAAAAGCGGCAACATTATTATTAGACAAAGAGGTACTCGAATTTTACCAGGTAAAAATGTAGGACGTGGTAGTGATGATACATTATTTGCATTGATTGATGGGCATGTTGATTTTAAAGACAGAGGGAAAAATAGGAAACAGGTATCTGTCAATGCACTAGAAAGTTAGTAAATTGTGAAAAAAATTTTTTATTATACCCTGGGTTTTAGAAAAAACTCAGGGTTTTTTGCTATTTAGAACGAATTTTTTAAGAAAAAACAAGAAAAGGATTATGATGTTTTCTGACAAAGTTATTATAAATGTAAAATCTGGTAAGGGCGGAAATGGTGCTATTAGTTTTCGCAGGGAACGGTTTGTCCCGAAAGGAGGGCCTGACGGCGGTGATGGTGGAAAAGGCGGAGATGTGTTTATTCACGCTGACTTACATACCAAAACATTAATTCAACTATATCGTAATCCACACTGCATGGCAGGAGATGGTGAAAACGGGAGAGGACAGAAAAAGAACGGTAAAGACGGCAAGGATTTATGGATTAGCGTACCATTAGGAACAATCGTAGAAGATGTAGAAAAACAAGAAATTCTTGCTGACCTTTCTAAACCGGGAGACAAAATATGTGTAGCTCGGGGTGGAGAAGGAGGAAAAGGAAATTACCGTTTCAGGGGTTCGAAACGTCAGACACCAAGGTTTGCCCAAAAAGGAGAACAAGTCGAAGAAATAAAATTAAGGCTCAATCTTAAACTCATTGCTGATGTAGGTCTTGTTGGATTTCCGAATGCCGGCAAATCTACACTCCTTTCACGAGTTTCGGCTGCCAGACCAAAGATTGCTGATTACCCTTTTACTACAATTGAGCCTTATTTAGGTGTTGTTCAAGTTGATGAAGAAAATTCTTTTGTGATAGCTGATATTCCGGGATTAATAGAAGGAGCTCATCGTGGTGTTGGAATGGGTACACGCTTTTTAAAGCATATTGAAAGAACCAAAGTCCTTGTTCATCTTATTGATGGTTTTCAAATTAATCCTGATAATATGTTTCGAAATTACCAAATTATCGAGAATGAATTAGTACAATATGCCCGGTTTTTGGAGAAAAAAGAAAAGATACTTGTTATTAATAAATGTGATTTACCGGAAGTAAGAAAGAAAATGGATTGGATAAAAAAGCTATTTTTGGATAAAAATATTGATATCATGTTTATTTCAGCTGTTAGTGGTGAAGGTATTAAAGAGCTTATTTATAAATTACATCAATTGATTTTTATCGCCGATGAGAAGGAAGATGAAAAATTAACAACAACACCACAAAAACAACTACCTAGTTTTCGATATGAAGCAGACTTTGTTATTAAAAAAGAGGGGAATGTATTTTTTATCGAAGGTCAAAAAATCATTAAAATGGTTAACCAATATGACTTGAATAATCCTCAAGCACTGGAATATTTTCAAAAAATGTTAAAAAGTTTAGGAGTAGAGAAAGCGCTGAAGAAAAAGGGTATATCAGAGGGCGATAGAGTAAAAATTGGCAATAAGGATTTTTACTTTTATTCATAGATACTGTATAATATTATGTAAAATAGATTTATTCTTACTTATTATAGTAAGAAATTTAATATAAAAGGTTTTAAGGGTAAATAGTTATTGGTTTTTAAATTATTGAAAATACAAATAAACAATTCAAATCCGTTTATTAATTTGGTCTGTTACTATTGGAATAATATTTTTTTCACTAGGGTCAGGCAGCCTTGCTTCATCAATTCCCAATATAGCGGTTTATTATTTTCATAATCAGACTGAAGACGAAGGTTTACAATGGTTAGAAGAAGATTTGTCTGTTTCGATAAGCCAAGCTTTATCTAAGATTGAACAGATAAATTATATGCCCTTATCTGAAGTAAATAAAATAGCTGATTACCAGAAATACAAAAATATGGTTCAAAAGAAAGATTCAATGTTGTTTGGCCAATTAGCTAATTTGCTGCAGGTTGATTTGATTTTTTCAGGTAATTATTACCAGGGAAAAGAAGATCATATTGATTTGGACCTATTAATGTATTTGTCTTCTGATGACCATTTAGTTGAATTTCGAAGAATGTCGGCTTCAATAGAGGAACTATCCGATTTAAAGGAAAGAATAATCGGGATTATTTTACAGGAATCCGGCATTGACCCAAATATGGTTTCTTTGGAGAATATTATAGATGCGGATGATATAGATGAAGAGATTTCTGGTGAGGGCTTTATTGTTGAAGAATCTCCCCAGGATATTACTGCAATTGCATCAGTTTCCCAGGATAATCCATTAGCTTTAGAATACTATCAAAAGGCAATGGAGTTGAAGGATAAAGCTATATTAGAATATGAAGGTATTGATTTTCCCAGTAAACCTTTGTGGAATGAGGCAATTCAAGATGCAACAAAAGCCGTTGAAGCAGATCCTGATTTTGCCGAAGGTTATTATTTGTTATATGAAATTTATCGAAGAACCAAGTGGATTGCCCGGGAAGCAGAAAGCCTGGAACAATATGTTGATATCGTGCAGAGAACCAATAGGCAGGTCGATGATAATGAATTTTCTGAGTTGCTCATAAGGCTTGCCCATTTAAAATATAATGCCGGGGACACCACTTCTGCTATTAACTATTTAGAGCTGGCAATTTCTTATAATCGCAATAACGTTAATGCCAGGTCCTACTTAATGAGGATTTATTATGAGACTGGACAGGAAAGAAAAGCCCTGCAACAGGCAGAGGAGATTGAACGGATTCAACCAGATGGTATTGAATTAGACTGGTTTACCAGTAGAACAGAGAGAATATCATTATATGGCCGTGAGGCTTTTGAAAGCTATGAAAAAGGTTACAAATCTTATATTGTAAAAAATTACAGTGAGGCTATAAGTCATTTAGAACAGGCTATAAGTATGGCTCCCGCGTTTAAGGATGCCCATTATTATCTTGGTCTAAGTTATTATCATTATGGAAATTTAGATGCGGCAATCCGCCATTGGGAAGAATCTGTCCGATTAGATCCTTTTGACAATCATTCCAGAATTTACTTAAATAAAGCGCTGGAAGAAAAAGAATACGGGAGAGAAGCTGTCTGGAGATTTAACCGGGGTTATGAGTATTATATTGCCGGGAAATATGAGGATGCTTTGGTTGAATTTAAATCGTCGACTTATTTAAATCCTAATTTCGAGAAAGCAAGAATGTTTTTAATGCGTACTTATTACCATTTAGGCAGGATGGATGAATATGCAGAAGAGAGAAAAAAGATTGGTGAAAATATTGAGTTTACCGGAGATATGGAGAGAGAATATTATAAATTAGGCTATGATTTTTATTCATTAGGTGATTATAATGAAGCATTGGAAAAATTAGAGGAAGCTTTAGAGATAAACCCGGATTATTTAGAGGCAAGATTTTTGATTGCCGAAACCCTTTATCAGCTACAGGATTATAATGAAGCAAATGTTCATTATAAATATGTAATAGATAATTATCCTGGCAGCGAATATTATGAGAATTGTTTATTAGGAAGCGGATGGTGCTTATATTTGCTTGAAGATTACCAAAAGTCAGTAGAATATTTAGAGATGCTGATAGATAATTTTCCTAATAGCTCTCTTTATCAGGAAGGTATTTATAAATTAGGAAGAGTTTATTTCACTCAAGAAAAATACGAAGAAACCATTAATATTTATGAGGATTTGATGAAATTAGAATCTTTAGAATATGATGAAGTAGAGATAAAATATATCCTAGGCAAATCATATTTTTGGATAGAGGACTATGATAGAGCAAAAAACCTTCTTTTGACTATTATAGAGAATAACCCGAATTTTAATCAAATAGATGAAACGCGTTATTTTTACAGCTTTGTGTTATTTAAAGAAGAACAATATAATGAAGCGATGGTAATTTTAGAGGAGTTAGCCGAAAAGGAGAACAGCCAAATCAAGGTAGAGGCATCTTATCTTTTAGGAAGGACATTGATTGAACTAAAAGAATATGATAGAGTTATTACGATTAATAGTTCCTTATTAGATAAAGATATAGATGATAATATGCAAGAAAGAGTATTATTTGACCTGGGATTAGCTTATTCGCGAAAAAGTGAAGACGAAGATGCAGTAATGTACTTTAATCTCGTTATCGATAAGTATCCAGAAGGAAAATTTGCAAGCTTGAGCAAGATTGAGCTTGCCCAGAGTTATTATCATTTAGCTAAATATCAGGATTCGATAAAAGTATTAGAAAATATAAGTACTAAAGAAGCTTTGGAAATAAAGATTGACTCTGCAAGAAAGCTGGGCGATGAAGAGCTATTAGCTTCGATCTACCAAGAATTTGAAGAAAAATATCCCGATGATACTTTGCCAATAGAGGAGTATTATTCTTTAGCCATTTCTCAATTTGATAGTGGTAAATTCCGAGAAGCCATTGATACTCTAAACAGTATGGAAAATATGGATATAACCGAAGAGATAAGTAGAGAAGTTAATTATTGGCAGGGATTAAGCTTTTATCGGTTAAGAGAATATCAACAGGCTAAAGAATATTTCCAAAAAATTGATTTTTTATTGGGAAACGAAATAGCCATAAAGTCTTTGTACATGTTAGCCGAGTCGTTTTATCAACAGGAAGACTACTTACAAGCAATAAAATATTATAAGGAATTTTTACAGCATTATAGTTCTCATTCAATGGCAGAAAATGTTCATTATAGCATAGCCTGGAGTTATTTAAATGAGAGAGACTATCAAAGTGCACTATCATCATTTAATGAATTGATAGAAAATAATCCTGAAAGTAAGTTTTTAGAAGAAGGCTCTTTCCTTATAGGGAAAATACAATATTTGATGTCTGATAACAATAATTCCAGGATATCTTTGCTAGATTTTCTTAAGGACTATGCAAATAGTCAGTATCGTGAAGAGGCAATATATATTATTGCCCAGATGGATTTAGAAGAACAGCAGTGGATAGACAGCATTATATATTTTGAGAAGCTGATTGATGAATACCCCGATAGTCGTTATTTGCCAGGTTCTTTGTATGGTCTTTGTTTGAGTTATTATAAAAAGGAAGAATACAATAAAGCGCTTAGTACAGGTGAGAGCTACTTAAATTCTTTTCCTAACGGCTCTTTTAGGTGTGATGTTCTTTATGTTACTGCTATCTGTCAGGAAGAATTAGGAAATATGGAGGAGGCAACTGAAAAGTATGAACAGATTATTTCTAATTGTCCAGACAGTGCTTATGTGGACAGTGCCAGAAGTCATTTAGAATTTATTGAACCATGAACAATTTCTAAGAAGGTGGTCATGGTTCAGAACAAAGTGTAACCAAGAAAAGGTTGAATCTCTTTTAGGGGCTCTTAAAGACATCCGCTATGTGGGTGCGATATTTGCTAGTGCACAATAATAATGATGGAAATGACAAATTGATAGTTTTGTTATATTAATAATTAATAAAAAAGGTATAAATTATTCAGATTTTATATGAAATAGAGGAGGCAACTATTTAATGTTTGAACTATTTAACAAGGGCGGTTTCTTGATGTATCCGATTTTTTTCAGTTCTTTGCTGGCAATTGCCATCTTTTTCGAAAGGATGTTTTATTTAAAAAGCATTAAAACGTCTACCCGTAAGTTTGGCAACCGGATTAGCGATTTAATCCGAAAAGGCAACATCAATTTTGCTATCTCTGCCTGTAGAAAAAATATTTCACCCATATCTCAAATTATTTTAGCAGCTTTATTGAAGCATGGTAGTTCAAGAGATGAAATAAAAGAAGTAATTGAAGATACTGCCCGACAGGAAGTTACTATTTTAGAAAGGAATTTACCAATCCTGGCCACTATTGCTAATATTGCACCTCTGCTGGGTCTTTTAGGTACAGTTTTTGGTATGATTAAAGCATTTCAGGTTGTTTCCGTCGTTGGCGTAGGAAACCCTGAAGCATTAGCTGGAGGGATATCTGAGGCATTGCTGACGACTGCCTTTGGCCTTTCGGTGGCTATTCCCACTATTGTTGCCTATAATTATCTAGCACATCGCGTAGATAGACAGATTAAAGAGATGGAATCTACCAGTGTAGAAATATTAGAATTATTAACTATTAAAGAGGATGCTAAAGAGGAGGGTGTGAAAATAGATGAAATTTCATCACATCAATAAAAAAACTATCGGGTTTGATTTGACGCCCCTGATTGATGTGGTCTTTTTGTTGCTTATATTTTTTATGCTGACCACTACCTTCATAAATGTTGAAAGTGGCGTAAAAGTGGATTTGCCTAGTGGTGATTTTGCAGAAGTAACTGAAAGGCAAAATGTAGTGGTTTCAATTACCGAAAACAATGTTTTATATATGAATAATAAATTGATTGATCCTGACAAACTATCTGAGAGTATCAGAGAAGAGATTGGAAAAAACATTGATTCCTTAGTTGTTTTAGAAGCGGATCAGAATATATCTCATGGGAAAGTAGTACGAGTAATGGATTTAATAAAGAAAGGTGGAGCAGAGAGGATTGCTATTGCTACAAAACCGAGTGGAGAGAGTCAATAAGGTGATTAATTGAAAAAAACTATTGGATATAGAGCAAAAAGAAGAAAAATACGTTCTAAGAGTTTCTTAGGCCGTTCTTTTTTAATATCACTAATAATTAATATTTTATTTATATTTGCCTTTAGTAATTTAACTTCCTTTGATCTTCTCAATATACCAGAGGAAGATGAAATAATTATGGTTACTATGGTAGAATTGCCTACTACTAAAAACCCTGTTACCGCACGACCTGAAATTGAAACAGAAGAACCTGTAGCAGAGTTAAGTACAATGCCAAGAGTAGAGCCAGAACTACCTGAACCTGCTAGAATTCAGGAAACAGAAACCCAAGCAACACTAGAAAACGAAGATGAATTGGCGGAAATTGCTAGTAGGCCAAAGGCTGAAGTAAAGATTCCGGAGATTGAAATACCAGCCAGCGAAGAAATGTCAGCTGTGCAAGAAGAGGCTCCGGTAAGGCAAGATGTTCAAGTAGCCGCTAGGTCGCTAGCTCCTTCAATTACAAGCAGGAGAGATATCGAGGGAGAAGTGCTAGAGCCGGGACAATTTGAAATTCAGGCAAGTTTAGGTCAAGAAGGAAGAGAGCGAATCGAATCTACTTATGGAAATACTGTAACCCCTGGTCAAATAAGTGATTTACCTCGAAATATAGAAAAAGAATCTCCATTTGGGGATAGACCTCTAGCTGTTACAATTGATAATGCCAATGATTCCCGTCCTCAAAGTGGTTTAAATAAAGCAAACATTGTTTATGAAGTATTAGCAGAGGGGGGAATTACTCGTTTTTTAGCGATATATGCTGCAGAAGAATCTGATAAATTAGGTCCTGTACGTAGTGCCAGACCTTATTTTATTACAAAAGCCCTGGAGCATAATGCTATCTATGTTCATGCTGGAGAAAGTCCCGATGCTGCAATCTTTATTAAAGAAGAAAAAGTTGATGATATAAATGAGTTGATTCACTATCAGCCGTTTTGGAGGTCCCAAGATCGGAGACCACCTCACAACCTTTACACCTCAACTGAACAGTTAAGAGAAGAAGCTAAAAATATTGGTTATATTGAAATGATTAATAAGGAAAGCTTCCAATTTGAAGTAGATGCAGATCAAATACTTACTGGAAGAGATATAGCAAGAATAGATATAAGGTACAATGTTAATTATTCAGTAAGCTATCAATATAACCCGGAAATCCAAAGATATATTAGATTTATTAATGGTGAGCCACATATTGATGCTGAAACTGGTGTACAGCTTCAAGCAAAAAATATTATTATCCAGCGTAGTGAGAGAAAAGTATTAGATAGTGAGGGAAGATTGGCTATTGATTTGATTGGCAGCGGAGATGGCCTTATTATTTTTAATGGAAAATCAGAAGAGATTACTTGGGAAAAAGAGGGGTTAGCATCCAAAACATACTTCTACAACAAAAATGGAGATAGGCTGGCTATACAGCCCGGCAATGTTTGGATTCAAATAACTCATCCTGATACAGAAATTAGCTATTAAAATAGTATCGAGTATCGAGTTTAAAGATAAATAAAAGTTGCAAGTTACAAGTTGCAAGTTTCGAGTTTTAAGTTAAGAAATAAAGGCAAAATAAGAAAAATGCAAATTACAAGGTGCAATTTAAACACAGCAAATACAAAATATAACAAACAAATTAACCAATGAACTAAGTAACCAATTAATTATAAAAAATACTTCTAGGTTGTCGGTTTTCGGTTTTCAGTTGAAATACAAAGAATAAAAAGTTGCAAGTTACAAGTTTCAAGTTGCGAGTTTTAAATAAAGAAATAAACACAAAGTAAGAGGCAAGATGTAAATTAATATAATTTACCAGTTGACCAATTAAAATAAAAAGATTTAATATGAAAATCAAAAAATAATAAATCTGAAACTGGGGGGGGGAATAATGGAACAAATATTAGCTAAAATTGAAAAAAGCATTCAATCAATTCAAGAATATAGTAAAGTAAAACCAGAAATTGCCATTATCTTAGGGACTGGACTTGGAGAATTAGCTGAAGACATTGAAGACAAGGTGAGTATACCTTATCAAAAAATCAGCAATTTTCCAGTTTCTACCGTTCATGGACATAGTGGTAACCTTGTGTTGGGTAAAATAGAAGGTAAAAATGTTGTTGCAATGCAAGGGAGATTCCATTTCTATGAAGGATACAGTATGAAGGAAATTACTTTTCCTGTCAGGGTGATGAAAAAATTAGGTGCTAATATTATCATTATTTCCAATGCTGCCGGCGGTATGAATCGTTTTTTTGCAAGAGGAGATTTAATGTTGATTCATGACCACATTAATCTTATGGGAAGTAATCCTTTGATTGGTCCGAATGAGGAAAAGTTGGGCCCCCGTTTTCCCGATATGTCCCAGGCGTATGATCTAGAGTTGATTAAGTTGACTCAAAAAGTTGCCCTTGAAGAGGGAATTCTAATGCATAAAGGAATCTATGCAGGATTAACCGGGCCCATGCTGGAAACCCCGGCAGAGTATCGTTATCTAATAAAAATGGGCGCTGATGTCGTAGGAATGTCTACTGTTCCAGAAGTAATTGTTGCTAATCATATGGGTATGCGAGTACTGGGAATATCATGCATTACTGATTTAGCTATTGATGGTGTAGTGGAGAAAGTCCAATTTGGGGAAATACTCAAAGCAGCAGCTAAATCTGAGCCAATCATGACTCGGATTGTAAGAAAGGTAATTAGAAATATTGATTATTAATCTTATTAAAGTATTTTTATTATCAACTTTACCGGTATTGGAGTTAAGAGGTGCTATACCTATTGCAATAAGTTATTACAAATTACCGGTTATACCTAGTTATTTATTTTCAGTGATGGGAAATCTCGTTCCCGCAGTTTTTTTGTTACTATACCTTAAGCCATTTTCAGATTTCTTGCGAAAATGGTATTTTTTTGATATATTCTTTTCTTGGTTGTTTAAAAGGACCAGAAGACATGAAAAAAAATACGAAAAATATGGTGCATTATTTTTATTATTTTTCGTTGCTGTACCTTTGCCCATTACAGGAGTATGGACTGGTTCTGTAGCAGCGTTTTTGTTTGGTATTCGATTCTGGTATGCTTTTCCGATGATGGCTGGTGGTGTACTAATTGCTGGAATGATTGTTACAGCTACTAATTTGGGTATTATTAATTTAATTGCCCATTAGGATAAAATTTTATGTTTATTTAACCATAAAAGACCTCAAGCCACCCGCTATGCGGGTGCAGTATTTACTGTAATGAGTGATAATGATAATTAAAAAATATCAGGAGTAACAATATTTTTTTATGAGAAGAACTATAGAATGGAAAGAAAACAAAGTAATCATGATAGATCAGAGAAAACTGCCCCATAATTTAGAAATAATAACTTGCAAAAATCATCATGAAGTAGCCGATGCAATTAAGAAGATGGCTATTAGAGGTGCTCCTGCTATTGGTGCTGCAGCGGCATATGGAATGGCACTTGCTGCAATAAATATTAATTCAGATAATATGTCAGAATTTCTTCAAGAATTAGAAAAAGCGAGCAATGAATTATCTCTTACCAGGCCTACTGCTGTTAATTTATTTTGGGCTATAAAAGAGATCTGGAGTATTATTGAGAGGGAAAAATATTCGGTGAGTGAAATTCGTGCTAATATTTTATTAAAAGCCGAGCAAATAGCACAACAGGATATTCAAACCAATTATATGATAGGTAACAATGGTGTTGAATTATTTGACGATGGGGATAATATTTTAACTCATTGTAATGCAGGTTCACTGGCAACTGTATTTTATGGGACAGCTTTGGGAGTTATTAGATCAGTTTTTAAAAAGAAAGTTAATATTAAGGTTTTTGCGGATGAAACCAGACCAGTTTTACAGGGTGCCAGATTAACTGCCTGGGAGTTGAAGTCTGAAAAAATACCTATAACTCTTATCTGTGATTCTGTTGCTGGTTTTTTAATGTTTGAGAAAAAAATCAATAAAGTAATAGTTGGCGCAGATAGAATAGCATCAAACGGTGATGTTGCTAATAAGATAGGTACTTATAGCCTTTCAGTGCTGGCAAAGGAACATAAAATACCTTTTTATGTAGCAGCTCCAATATCAACCATTGATTTTTCAATCAAAAGAGGAAACGAAATACCAATCGAAGAGCGAGACAAAGAGGAAGTTACAAATATAATGGGACAATCGATTGCTCCTATTGGTATTGACGTATATAACCCGGCTTTTGATGTTACACCAAACAAAAATGTATCTGCAATAATCACAGAAAAAGGAATAATAAAGCCCCCTTTTTTAACCAATCTTAAAAAGGTAAATAAAAATAATTGAATGCAATAGATTGAGGTGAAAAAATGCAAAATCCGGATAAATTTTTAATTACCGGTGGTAAGCCGCTAAAGGGAACAGTTGTAATTGATGGTGCTAAAAATTCTGCTTTATCTATTATGGCTGCCTGTCTTTTGTCACGAGAGGTTAGCATTTTAGAAAATGTTCCCAGGTTAAAAGATGTATACAGTATGATTGAAGTAATTAAAATACTGGGAGTAAATGTGGAATGGATAGATAATAATACACTTTCTATAGATCCCGATGATTTCAATAACTATGAAGCACCTTATGAGTTGGTGAAAACAATGAGAGCTTCTTTTTTGGTTATGGGACCATTATTAGCTAGGCTTAAAAAAGCCAAGATATCATTACCAGGAGGATGTGCAATTGGTGCCAGACCTGTTGATTTTCACTTAAAAGGTTTTCGTGCCCTGGGTGCTAATATAACTACCGAAAAAGGATACATTAAAGCAGAGGTAAAAGAATTAAAAGGAAATGATATTTATATTGATTTTCCTAGTCTTGGTGCGACTGAAAATATAATGATGGCGGCTTCATTAGCAGAAGGCACTACTATGATAGAGAATGCAGCAAAAGATCCTGAGGTTATTGAATTAGGAAATTTCCTAAATAAGATGGGAGCTAAAATTGATGGATTGGGTAATGACATTGTTACTATTACCGGAGTAAAAAGCTTAAAAGGTGTAAAGTATAGAATTATTCCTGATCGAATAGAGGGTGGAACATACATGATTGCCGCTGCAATTACTAGAGGAAATGTAGAAATAAAGAATGTCAATCCTTATTATTTAAAATCATGTATTGTAAAACTTGAAGAATCTGGTTTGAGAGTAAGTACCAAAGATGATAGTATATTTATTAGTGACCCGGAAGGAATCAAATCAGTTGATATCAAAACTATGCCATTTCCTGGTTTTCCTACTGATATGCAAGCACAATTTATGGCTTTGATGACTATTGCTAATGGAACTAGCATTATTACTGAGAATGTTTTTGAAAATCGCTTTGCGCATGCAGGCGATTTGAGAAGAATGGGTGCTGATATCAAAATAGAAGGAAGGAATAGTATCATTAAAGGAGTTAAAAAGCTTAGTGCTGCACCTGTTATGGCTTCTGATTTAAGAGGAGGTGCTGCCCTCGTATTAGGGGCATTAGTTGCAGAAGGAACAACAGAAATCAGCAGGATTTATCATATTGATAGAGGCTATGTTAGGTTAGAGGAAAAATTGAGGTCATTAGGTGCTAACGTTAGAAGAGAATAAAAAAGAACAATGTAATAGAAAAATATGTTTCATATGATACAATATTAATTAATCTGTTTTTTTATGGTATAAAAATATTTTAAGACAAATAATGATTAGGGATGTTTGAGGAGGTAGCTTTCAATATGCTTGGGATGGATAAAAGTTTAGGAATAGATTTAGGAACTGTAAGTGTATTAATATTTCAAAAAGGAGTAGGGATAGTTTTACAAGAGCCTTCTGTGGTTTCTATTTATAAGGATACCGGAAAAGTTTTTGCAGTTGGAAAAGATGCTAAAGAAATGTTAGGGAAAACACCCGGAAACATTATTGCTCTTGAACCAATGAAGGCAGGGGTTATTGCTGATTATGATGTAACAGAAAAAATGTTGACCTATTTTATAAAAAAAGTATCTTCTAATTCCAAATTATTTCGGCCACAGGTGGTTATATGTGTACCAGCAGGTGGTACGGAAGTAGAAAAAAGAGCAGCTCTGGAAGCAGCTGTGCAAGCAGGTGCCAAAAAAGCCTATTTAGTTGAAGAATCGATTGCTGCTGCAATTGGTGCCGGTTTAGATATTAGTGAACCTTATGGAAATATGGTAGTGGATGTAGGAGGAGGGACTACTGATATTGCAGTTATTTCACTGGGAGGAATTGTCGAAAGTGAATCTTTACGAGTTGCCGGAAATAATTTTGATGAAAATATTATTAAATATATTAAAAGCAAATATAATCTCATGATAGGTGAAAAAACTGCAGAAAATTTAAAAAAAGAAATTGGCTCAGCTATGGAGCAGGAACAGGAGAGTTTTGCAGAGATTAGGGGAAGAGACCTTGTTTCTGGTTTGCCTAAAAGTATTGAAGTTGGTTCTTCAGAGGTTCTAGAGGCTATTTCGAAAACTTTAGAATCAATATTGGATGGCATTAGAATGGTTCTGGAAAGGACACCTCCTGAACTATCAGCTGATATAGCGGATAAAGGAATGGTACTTACCGGAGGCGGAGCCTTACTAAGGAATTTTGATGTATTATTAACCAAAGTTAATAAAATACCTGCTTATGTTGCTGAAAATCCAATATCGTGTGTTGCTTTGGGAGCTGGAAAGGTATTAGATCAAATTCATTTATTAAAACAGGGATTAATCAGCAGTACACAAAGATAATAGATATATTTTAGGAGAATTTTAGATATTTTTAACATAATGATATCATTAAAAATAAGTAAGATAAAAAAAGAGTTAAATAAGATAATAATATTTTCTTTTTTCTCGATACTATGCTTATTATTATTACAGTCGGTCATTTGTGCCCAAGAAGAGTTTATGCCTATTGATGAAATATGTTCTGGCATGAAAGGTATCGGAAAAACTGTCTTTTCAGGAATAGATATTGAAGAATTTGATGTTGATGTAATTGACATTATTTCGGGTACGGGAATTAATAATAGTTATTTATTGGTTAAATTAAGTGGGGATAAAATTGATGAAAATGGTGGTATTTCTGCCGGAATGAGTGGAAGCCCTGTTTATATTGATGGAAAATTAGTAGGGGCTATATCACATGCCTGGGAAATGAGTGAACATAACCTATGCCTTGTTACACCAATAGATAGGATGATAAAATTACTTGATTATACTACTGAAAATAATCAAAAAATAATTTCTGATGTCATAGACAACCATACAGTTTCTGTTTCTTTGGATAATGACTTGCGAAAAAATATAGTAAGAAACATTCCGGAATATGAGAATGTTATTAATTTTTCTGAACAATTAGAAAAAAATATTTCTTCACTTGATTTTAGATATATCCAATCACCTTTATTGATTAGTGGGTTTGATGGACGGGCACATAAATTAATTAAAAGTAATCTTCTTAAAAAGGGTGCCACATCCGTTAAAAATATCTCTGAATTGCAAAATATTAATACAGAATTGGACATTGAAGCGGAAGTAAGGGAATTAGAATCTGGCTCTGCAGTTGGTGTACAATTATCTACTGGAGATGCAAGCGTCCTAACTATTGGGACAGCAACCTATCGCAATGATAATTTTGTTTTAGCATTTGGTCATCCTTTTATGCATCTTGGTAATGTATCTTACCTTTTTTCTGCGGTTTATATATACTATAGTTTCCCCAGTATTGTTATGCCTTTTAAGGTAGGGTTTCCTTATTGTTTGGTAGGGGAAGTAACACAAGATAGAGATGCGGGTATTTTGGCAAATTTGAATCGTTTTCCGCAGATTGTATCATGTAAAGTGAAAGTTTACGATATAGATAAGAGTGTAAACATTCAAAGTGGCTCAAAAATTGTGCCACAAAACGATATTGTACAAAGTATAACCAGTGCGCTGCTGATACAATCAATAGACCACGCAATTGATAGAATAGGGCAAGGGACAGCCACTGTTAGTATAGAATTACGAGCTGAAAAATCAGGAGAAATGCTAATATATGAAAATATGTTTTTTAGCAAAGACGATATTGCTATACAATGTACTAAGGATTTTGAAGAAATAATTGATTTGATGATTAACAACTATGGTGAAAAAATAGCATTAAGTGAGATTAAAGTTGATATTAGCATAAGGGAGCAAAATCAAAGCGCTATTATAAAAGAAGTAAAATTGAGTGAAGAAGAATTTCTACCTGGTGATACTATAGATGTAGAAGTTAAAATTAAGCCATTTCGGAAACCTGAAGAAATCAAAATATCAAGAATAGAATTGCCTGATGATCTGGAACCAGGAGAGGCAGTATTGATTGTTAGAGGAGGTTCATCGACGGAAATAATAAGTGATAAAGCAAATTTTGAAGACAAAGATAAATACTTATTAGATGGATGGGAAGAAATCAAAACACATTTTCAGAAGAAGATAAAAAATAATCAAATTGTTGCCGAGTTAATTCCCATAAATGAACGAGAAAGATTATCCTTAATAAATCAAGAAGAAAATGTAAAAATAGATGAAAATGAATTAAGAACAATTATGGAAACTGATTTAATTGTGGAAGGATATCAGGAAATGTACTTGAATATCAAGAATGAAGAAAACAAAAGCAAGGACAGGAATCATGAGTAATATAGCTGTCATCGCTGCCGCCGGAAACGGAGAAAGACTTAATTGCCATATAAGTAAAATGTTGGCAAAAATATTAGATAAGCCAGTACTCTTTCATACCCTGGATCAATTTGAAAAGTCAAAAAAAATTGATGAAATCGTGTTAGTTGTTCATCCAAAGGATTTGAAATGTATTGAAGAGGAGATTGTAAAAAAGTATAAATATAATAAGCTAAGTGCCATAGTTTTGGGCGGACTGACCAGGCAGGAGTCTGTATATCGTGGGTTGCAATCTATCAAGAAAACCGATGGTATTGCTTGTATCCATGATGGTGCGAGGCCATTGGTTGAAGGATGGATGATTGAAGAGACTATAAAAATAACTGATTCTTATGATGGAGCAATTATGGCGGTACCGGTAGTTGAAACAATAAAGAAAGCATTATTACAGGAAGGGTTAGTTGAAAAAACAGTCAATCGTGATGAATTTTGGATTATTCAAACACCCCAGACTTTTAAGTTAAAGTATATTAGGGAATTATATAAGAAAGCAAAAGAAGAAGGACTAAAAGCTACCGATGATTCTTCAATAGTAGAGCATTATGGAGGAAGTGTAAAAATTGTAGAAAGTTCAAGAGAAAACATTAAGATAACTACATCTGTAGATATGGTATTAGCAGAAATATTAATGAAGAATCGAATTAAATAAGATGATTAAACTAAGGAGTTATGCAAAATTAAACCTATATTTAGATATTGGCGAAAAATTGGATAATGGTTATCATAACATTGAAACTATATTCCAAACAATTAATCTATTTGATGAAATAAAAATTGAAAAATTGAATGAACCTACCTATTACATAGTTTGTAATAATGATGAAGTGCCTGTCGGGAAAGAAAGCATAGTCTATCGAGCGATAGAGATAATAATGAAAGGCAAAAATAAGGGTGTTGCTGTATCAATTGATAAGAAAATTCCTCTTGCCTCAGGATTAGGTGGCGGTTCCTCAAATGTTGCATCTATATTACTAGGTATTTGTAAGTTATTTCAAATAAAAGTAAGTACCTCACAATTAATTGCTATTGCTACCAGTCTGGGAATGGACATACCCTTTTTTATTGAAAGAGGAACAGTTTATGCCAGAGGAAGGGGTGAAATCCTTTTTCCGCTTACTTTAGAAGATCGGCCGATTCATTTGATATTAGTAAACCCGGGGATTGCGATATCAACAAAGTGGGCTTATCAAGCTTTTGACGAAGATAAAAAAGAGGATTTCAATAAACCAATTTTAGATATTATTAGATATATAAACCAAAAAGATGTGATTAACATATCTAAGATTAGAAAATATATCTATAATAGGTTTGATTCTATTATATGCAAGAAATATCCCCTAATAAGTGAAATTAAAAGTCAACTAATAGAATTTGGGGCTTTATCTGCTACAATATCCGGTAGTGGGCCAACTGTATATGGAGTTATGGAAAATAAACAAAAAGCGGATGAAGTTTACAAAAAATTAAAAAATCAATATCCATTTGTATATAGAGCAATGACTGTAAGGGCAAAAAATATATTTATAAATAATGATTGATTTTTTATAGTATAAAATTATCAAGAGGATAACAAAAAAATGAAAGTAGGATTTGGTTATGATGTTCATCGCCTCAAAATAGGAGAAGCATTAATTTTAGGTGGGGAGAAGATAGTTTATGAGAAAGGATTAGTAGGTCATTCTGATGCCGATGTAGTAATTCATGCTGTTATGGATGCTTTGTTAGGGGCATCCGGTCAAGGAGATATTGGGGTACATTTTCCGGACAGTGACCCAGGATTTAAAGATATTTCAAGTTTGTATTTACTGGAAAAGGTAAAAAAATTGTTAGATAAAAAAAGGTTTACAGTATCTAACATAGATTTAACTGTAGTGATCGAAAAACCGAAATTATCCGTTTATTACGATAAAATGAAAAAAAATATTGCGGTGGTATTAAAAATACCTAAAGATAATATTAATATTAAAGCCACAACAAATGAGGGCATTGGATTTATTGGTCAAGAAGAGGGTATTGCTACCTTTTGTGTTGCTTTGTTAGAAAAAATCACCTAATATATTAAAATTATACTGTATTTATTATATAATGAGGTATGTTTGATTGACAGTACTTTTTAGCAAGAAAATAGAGAGTCATGGTAATATGACTAAGTAATTTTTAAATAAAGGAGAAGTAAAAATGGATAAAAAAAACCAGGAAAATAATGAAAAGCAAGAAAATGTAAATAATAATGAGAATCAAAAATTATATCCACACCAGTTGCCATTATCAACATTGTTTACTTGGTTTATTGGTATTCTTAATGGTAAAGCATGGGAATATTTGGGTTTGATGATGAATCCTGAAACAAAAGAAGTGAATCAGGATTTGGGAAAGGCCAGAATTTCCATCGATAGTATCGAATTTTTATTTGAAAAGATAAAGGATGAGCTTGGAGGAGAAGAAAAAGTACAATTAGAAAATCTTTTAGTATTTGCAGATGAATTATGTTGAGAAAAGCAAAGAAAATAAAGATGATAAGTCTAAATAGTTAAGATATTGAAAGATAGATGGGAAAGAGGTGCAGGTATGACTAGAGCAAGTTAAATACAATTGATTTACAATGTGGTATTTATTATTTTTATTTGTTTCATTTGTATTTATTTGTCATGGCACAAGATATCAGTCTTTGCTCAAAAAGATATCATGGCACAGGTGATTATCAAAAGCAGAGGAGAATTATCAAAAGTCTATCGATTAGATAAAATGTGAAAGATACTCATTATTGGTTAGGAAAAGTGTATCATTGGACAATATGATAAAATACAATGGATTGAAGTTTAAATTAATCCCAGAAATCCCTTATGCATTTAGATGTGTGGACAATGCAGTGCTGATGATTATTTTGTAAGAGCAAAATGCTTGGGTTGCAGATGAAGTATTTATAAATAAGGATAATATAGCAATCTGATCTTGCTTCAGGTTATACCATATTTTAAAAAGGCAATTGAGTTAAAGAAGATACTTATACTTATTATTAGCAGAAGTTTATCATGCTCTATCCAAGAAAAGCTGGCTATACTTCATGACTATCAGTATAGTTTTGAAAAAAACAGATAAAAAGTATGAAAAGAACAACCCTAATACTTTCAGAGACCGCCTGAATACCTGGTATTCATATCAAATTAACACTTATTTTTCAATCATTAGGTTTAAATGAAAGAAAAAGAAAACCTGTTGCTAAAAGAAAAATGCGAATAAAAGAAAAGCCCTATGAAGAGGTTTAAGCAAGCAAGGATATAATGTTTAGTTACGGACAAGATTGAAGTATAAAACAAAATGAAGAAGATGTGATTGGGGCTTGTGGAAATATGTTGAGAAGAAAAATATTTAAGTTGTGAATAAGGAGTAGTGGGTGAAAGAGACAGCCTATGATCAACATCCACAGAAGAATCTATGATAGAAGATGTTATTGAAAGGAAATTGTGGATGATGAAGATGCATTATAGAGATAAAAAAGAAAATGAGCAAAATAAGAATAATGTTCAGATGAAAAACATAGATTGGGGTTTTTGACCCAATCCATATAGGTCATTTGTTTACAGCTGAGGAAGCTAGAATTAAATATTATTTGGATAAATATATTTGTGCCCAATCTTAACCCCACATAAAAAGAAATGGCCAGGTAACAGATATTAAACATGGAGAAGATGTCTTATTTGGCAACTGATAATAATCCTTATTTTAGTAAAGTGATGGTAACAGGGCCTTCGTATACCATTGACACCATAAGTTCCGTATATTTATGGCTGGGATACTGGGGATATTTTATTACAGGCTGATGCTTTTCTGGAAATCGAAACATGGTATAAGGAAGAATTATTAAAAATGTGTGTCAGTTTGTAGCGCTACAAGGCCTGGTTATGACCTAAACAAATTACATCAGAATTTTAAAGAAGTATTAAAGATTATGGAAATACCATTATTAGCCATATCATCTACTGACATAAGAAATAGGATTAGGACTGGTTTGAGTATTAGATATATTGTTTTAGAAGAAGTAAGGGAGTACATTTACAAACATAAATTGTATTCCTTGAAAAGGCTGGAGAATATTGGGAAGTAAAACAACTGACTTGATGTCAATAGATTTCAATTATATTTATTCTTATCTAAAGAAAAATATGAGCGAAGAACGTTATAAACATTCTTGCCAAGTAAGCAAGGTTGCGGAAAATATTGCCAGACATTATGGAATTTCTACTGATAAAGCAAAGGTCTTAGGATTAATTCATGATTGCGCAAAAGATTATTCTATAATCGAATTAAGAGGTTTAATTAAAAAATATAATATTAAAATTAGCGAAATTGAAAAAAATATACCAGGTTTGTGGCATGCCTATGTGGGGGCTGAATTGGCACGGGATATTTTTAATATTAGAGATCAAGAAATGTTAGATGCAATAAGGTATCATAGTACTGCTTCTAGAAAAATAGGTCTTCTAGGTAAAATTATCTATATTTCCGATAAAATTGAACCGGATAGAAAAACAGAACAACTGAATAAGGTAAGAAAATTAGTATGGCAAGATATTGACTTGGCAATGTTAGAATTACTTAATCAAGGAATAAAAAGCCTGATTTACAGGAATTTAATTATACATCCTGAAACTTTACATACCAGAAATAATATTATATACGAAAAAAAGGAAAGTTTGGTTAATGAGTAGGGCGGAAAGACAAAATAAAATTCAGAAAAAAGGTAGAAAAAAATATTTACAGATTACAATATTTGTTTTATTGTTAGTTGTGTGTTTTGCATTTTTATATTTCTTTAATATTTTTCCTTTTGGTTCAGATATCTTGGCTCATGATAGATTAAATGTACTAGTTGTAGGAACTGATAGTGTAGAAAGTAAAGGGAGAGCTGATACAATATTTGTATTAAGTCTATCGCCTAAGACCAAGGACACTATACTATTTTCCATCCCGAGAGATACAAGAGTAATGATCCCTGGTAAAGGAATGGATAAAATTAACCATGCTTTTGCTTATGGAGGCATTGAATTATTAGAAGAAACCATCGAAAATCTTATGGGATTACCTATTCATTATTATGGAGTAATGGATTTTGAAGGATTTCAATATATAATTGATGCTTTGGGCGGTATCAGTATCAATGTGGAAAAAGACATGTACTATGTTGACCAAGCAGGGTCGTTAAAGATTAATTTACATAGTGGACAACAAATATTAGACGGGGAAAAAGCGT
This sequence comes from Candidatus Atribacteria bacterium, assembly GCA_018402425.1. Lineage (GTDB taxonomy): Bacteria > Atribacterota > Phoenicimicrobiia > Phoenicimicrobiales > Stramentimicrobiaceae > Oleincola > Oleincola secundus. The sequence goes on from JAGYIZ010000017.1 coordinate 29,064, forward strand.
TGGATTATGTAAGGTTTAGATTTGATCCATTAGGTGATTTGGGGAGGATACAGAGACAGCAAAAATTAGTAAATGCAGTTATCAATAAACTCATGAACATTGATAGTATGATAAAAATTCCAAATATTGTCACCAGCTTAACAGAATATATAAAAACTAATATGAGTCCAAATGAAATAATTTCTTTGGCCAAATTAATGAAGGATATTGACAGGGACAAAATATGGGTTGAGACAATACAGGGAGAACCTCAATATATTGATCGGGTAAGCTATCTTGTAGTTGATGCACAGGAAGTCGAGAGACGGGTACAATATTTAATCGAAAATAAACATAGAGGACTTAATATTGAAGTGTTGAATGGAAACCAAATTCCCGGCATGGCTCATCATGTAGCAAGCAAATTGAAAGAATTGGGATTTAATGTTGTCAATGTTGATAATGCTGATCGTTTTGATTATCAGAAAACACTATTGATTATATATTCCAAAGAAATAAAGTTAGATGAATATATAAAGCAATATTTTGGTGAAGTGGAAGTTATCAGGAGAGAGCGACCACAAAACGAGATGGATATGACTATAATAATAGGTAAAAATATGCTATACTAAATCAGACTAATTTCTAAGTTTTATTTAACCATTACCACCTTTAAAGAAGGTGGTAATGGTTAAATAAAAATAATTAAAATAGGGGAAAGTATTTCAGATGATATTTACCCATGAAGATTAAGTTTAAATGATATTTAGAATTTATAGAAGGAGCGGTATGTTTGAATAATAATACAAAAGATATCTCAATCTTTTTTGCCAAAGAATTAGACGAGAAAAAAGCTAAAGATACTATTATTTTGGATATCAAAAAGATTTCATTTATTGCTGATTATTTTATAATTTCCACTGCACAATCTCCTACCCATCTCAAAGCACTTTCTAAAAATATTATTGAAAAATTAAAAGAAAAAAATATAAACAGAAATATAAAATGCGAAGGGAATCCCCAAACAGGATGGGTATTACTTGATTGTGGTGATATTGTGATTCATTTATTCTCTGGAGAAAAAAGAGATTTTTATCATTTGGAATATATTTGGCAAGAAGCAAAAAAAGTTTCATTTTAATTTTTTATAGTATGAATATAAAATTGATAAAAAATGGTTTGAACCATAAAAATTATGGAGGGAATAAGTTATGAATGTTGTTAGTAGAAAATCTGGTCAATGGTTTTTTGGATTAATTATTCTCATTATTGGTATTATATTTTTACTGGAAAATATATTTGGAATTGAGATATGGGAAAGTACATGGCTTTTTCGGCCTATTATCTTTATCCTGTGGGGATTAGTTGAATTGCTTCAAAAAAAATCTATCTTTTTTGGTATTATCTTGCTGGTAATTGGGGTAATTTTTCTGGCAAAAAATTTTGAACTTTACCAAATATCTGAATCAGTATGGAAATTCTGGCCTGTTATTATTATTGCTATTGGGGTTGACCAACTCTTTAGAGGGCAAAATGCAATTCCAGCAAATAGAAGTGCAAAAATTAAAAAAGGAAGGAAAGAAGTGGTTACTCAGGAGGATGAGATTATCTAATTGATTTAACCATTAATTTGCGGAATAGTATGATTGGAACAATTGTGAACAGCCTGGCTATTGTTTTTGGTTGTATTATAGGATTGATCTTGAAAGATCATTTTCCTAAAAGAGTTAGTGTTATTCTTTTTCAGGGTATAGGGTTAACTACTTTGATGATAGGAATCCAGATGGCAATACAGGGGACTGAAGTTTTATTGATTATTCTATCAATGGTTATTGGTGGGATGATCGGAGAAATAATAGATATTGAGAAGAGACTAGACCATCTAGGTAACAGAATTAAAAAACTTTTCAATAAACAGGAAGGAAAAGAGAGATTTACAGAAGGTTTTATTGCTGCTAGTTTGCTTTATTGCGTGGGTTCTATGGCAGTGATGGGAGCTATCGAGGAGGGCATAAATGGTAATCCGGATATTTTATTAGCAAAATCTGCCTTGGATGGTATTTCATCAATTATTTTTAGTTCATCATTGGGTGTTGGGGTTTTATTTTCTGCTATCCCGGTTTTCTTATATCAAGGGACTATTACCCAAATCGCACACTTAGCTAAAAACTTGATTACTAATGATATGATAAATGAAATGACTGCTGTAGGTGGTATATTGATTATCGGACTAGCCTTGGGAATACTGGAGATAAAAAAAATAAAAGTGGCAAATTTATTACCATCCTTATTGATTATTCTTATTTTTACAGCGATAAGGATTTAGCCTGTAACATTTATATCATTATCATTGAAAAATATATGTAATTAAAAAAGCACAATATAAAAAATAAATTAAAAACAAAGAAATATTATGAAGGAGAAACAGAAATGGCAAAATATGAAACATTGTCCTGCTTGAGAGATATAAGGGCTAAAGAACTTGAAAACAAGAAAGTTTTGGTTAGAGTCGATTTCAATGTTCCACTAGATGATAATTTACAAGTAAGGGATGATACCAGAATTGTTGCGGCACTAGATACAATAAAATACCTATTATCTTCGAATTGTACCATAATCCTTATGAGCCATTTAGGAAGACCAAAAGGGGAAATAGTTGACAAGCTGAGGTTAGATCCTGTTGCAAGATATTTAGAAAAATTATTACAGATAAAGATAACAAAACTCAACGATTGCGTAGGAGAGGCAGTAGAAAAGACTGTATCGGAATCTAAGCCCGGAGAGGTTATCTTATTAGAAAATTTACGATTTCATGAAGAAGAAGAAAAAAATAATATTGATTTTGCAAAAAAAATTGCTGCATTAGCAGATATTTATATAAATGATGCATTTGGAGCAGCCCATAGGGCACATGCATCTACGGCTGGGGTTACTGAATATTTACCATCATATGCCGGTTTGCTAATTGAAAAAGAAGTAAATTCTCTTGATAAATTGCTTCTAGATCCTGAAAAACCATTTATATCCATAATTGGAGGTGCAAAGGTATCAGGGAAAATAGAAGTATTAGAAAAGTTAGTAAAAATTTGTGATGTATTATTGATTGGTGGAGGAATGGCTTATACTTTTTTAGCAGCAAAGGGATATGAGGTAGGCAAGTCAATTTTAGAAAAAGATTATATTGAATATGTAAAAAAGATAAACAATGAAGCTGAAGCGAAAAACAAAGAAGTTGTAATACCAGTGGATTCTCTTGTAGCCAAAGAATTTAAAGAAGACGCTGAGAGTTTTAATGTACCTGTTGAACAAATTGAACCAGACATGATAGGGATGGATATTGGAGAAAATACTATTAACTTGTTTAAAGAAAAAATATCTAATGCCAAGACTATTTTTTGGAATGGCCCGTTAGGGGTATTTGAGATGGAAAAATTTTCGCGGGGCACCAACCAAATTGCCCAAAAAATTGCTGATTTAGGCAATAAAAGTTTCTCCGTTGTAGGGGGAGGAGACTCTATAGCTGCTATTAACAAATTTGGTTTGGCTGATAGAATCTCTCATATATCTACTGGTGGAGGAGCTTCTTTGGAGTATCTGGGAGGTAAAAAACTTCCTGGTTTGGAAGCACTTAAGAAATAGCCTTGGAAATCGATTATTCCGTTCAGGATTAACATATATAGTATTTAGCAAGAAAAAATATTTTACAATTTAAAATATATATATAGGGAAAAAGATGAAAAGATATTAGGGCAGACATTTTGTCTGCCCAATATCATATATAAGTAAAATAAAAATCATATGTTAATAGCCTTATTATTGAGCCTAATATTTTAATAATACTGCAATAGTTACTCAATTAATACCTTAAAATCACTCCTAAGCTTTAATTACTTTAATATGGATAATACAGTTAGTATGTTGACAAAAAAAATAATAATTATTTATATAATTTAGATCTAGGTATATTATTTTAAGGTCAAAAGAAAGAATTGATGACTAACAAAATGTGAACATTGCAGCTTAAAGAGGATAGAAGGTCAAACAGGGCATTCCAAGGAATGATTTTGACAACCGGGTTCTGTGAGGAGATTTTGATGCGCTCTGCAGTTGTCTCGTCTTGCATAGGATTAATAAATTGATTCTAGAGGAAAAGTGAACTCATATTTTAATTGTAACAGAAGAAATGATTTCTACCGCAAAGGCACTGATGAAACATTGAACTTATTAATAGATTTTTAAGATAAATTGATTACAGTTTTGGATTTTATTTAACCATAAAAACCACCCTTTGAAGTATAATGGTTAAATAAAATGGTCTTTTACCCATAAAGAGGTATACATTATACTAACTGAAATATTTTACCTGAGGTTCTAAAAGAGAGCAATATTATATAGCTTAATAGTAATGGAATATTAAAAGCATACTATTAAGCTATATATAATTCTAATTAAGACCCAAATATATACGTAGTTAGATTAAGATTAAGCATATATCCTGGCTCATAAGTATTCCCTAAGATCCAGTAAAGAATCGTTTAGAAGATGGATAAGAGGACAAGAGAAAAGAGCAGAAGGGAAGGGGAGTTAACAAAAATTAAGTCTCTTTGGACGTTTGTAAAGTCAATTCGTCTTTGCGGCGCCATTGATATCCTGAAGAATTGATCGAAAGAATTGACTGGGGAAAGATAGTACTGATATCAATGTTATGCGAACATGTAAAAAAAATGAAGCAACCGTGACAATTGTGAAGGTTGTGGGAATGAGTAAAACAGAGCTGAATGTATGCAATGAATGTGCTAATTATCTTTGGGAAATACTGTTCTAATCATTTTCCTTCTCAAAAAAAATATAAATGATATTGATTAATTTATTGAATGCATTTTTCCAGATATAGCGGAGAAGAAAATTACAATATTTGAAGTCGACATAAAATGTCCCATGTGGTCAGACATATATAATGAATTTATTGAAACAGGAAAATTTGGATGCAGTAAATGCTATGAATTATTTCGTAAGCAGGTAAAACCTCTTTTTAAACCGTTTGCATGGTGGTGGTCAGCATAAAGGGAAAAATACCGAATGCAGTTAGGAATACGTTTAGAGATGGGGATACACAAAAATAGAGAAAATTAAGAATGAGTTACAAAGAGCAGTGCAACGAAAGAAGAGTATGAAAAGCAGCAAAGTTAAGAGATCTCAATTATTGAGGAAGAAAAAGAGTTGGAATTAAAATAATGAATAATAAACAAACTGATGCATATATTAATGAATTAAGAGATCTTAACAGCAGATTGGGCTAAAGGGAATGTCCCTTAAATAATATTGTACTGAGTTCTAGATTAAGATTGGCAAGAAAACATCAAAGATATACCATTTCCCTTTAAAGCAAGTGATAACTAATTAAAAATGGTGATGAATCAGAGTGAAGAATTTTTAAAAAATAATAAAATATTTTCTGATTTTAAATTAATTAATCTGAATAATTTGACCTCAATGCAGATAAGTTTTTTAATAGAAAAACGTTTAATAAGCATTGCTTTGGCAAAATACAATAGGCCTTATCGTGCTTTTATCTACAATCCTGATGAAATCATTAGTATTATGATAAATGAAGAAGATCATTATAGAATACAAGCTATGTTACCGGGCTTTCAGCTTAAAAAAGTTTGGGAATTGATTGATTGGTATGATAATAAAATTGAAGAAGAAGTAAAATATGCATTTAATGATGTTGAAGGATTTCTTACTTGTTGTCCAACTAACGTTGGGACTGGTTTACGAGCTTCAGTTATGCTACATCTACCAGCATTAATTGTATCAAATCAATTACAAGAATTGATGGATTCGGTTTCAAAAAAAGGATATGCTGTAAGAGGATTTTACGGTGAAGGTACTAATTTCCAGGGAAATCTATTCCAGGTATCTAACCAGACAACATTAGGCTTGAGTGAAATGGAAATCATAAAAAATCTGGAAATTGTAATTAAACAGTTGATTGAAAAAGAGCAGAAAGCAAGAGAAGAATTACTGATACATTCAAAGCAGAAAATTGAAGATCAGGTTATGCGCTCCTACGGTATTTTAAAAAATGCTAAAATTATCTCAACAACTGAAGCAGTAAACTTGTTATCAAATATAAGATTTGGGATAGAAATGGGTTTATTGATAAAGGTAGGTTATGATACTATAAATTGGTTGATGTTAATCATTCAGCCTGGTTATTTGCAGTTAATCAAAGAGAATAAGATGAACCAAATGCAGCGTGGTTTGGCCAGGGCAGAGATTATTAAAAGTAATCTATAAAATATAAGTTATTAAATTATATTAAGACTTAAGCTTATTTATGCTGAAGAATATATTATACTTAGGAATAACTAAGGGAAGGATTAAAAAATGTTTAAAAGATATACAGAGAAAGTTAGAAAAGTAATCATGATGGCACAAGAGGAAGCTGTCAATCTTAATCATAATTATATTGGCACTGAACATATTTTGGTAGGTTTAGTAAAAGAAAATGAAGGAATTGCTGGAAAAGTACTGCGTGAAATTGGAGTAGAACCGGAAAAAATTATTGAAGAAATAGAAAAAATAGTAGGTAAAGGGGAATATCAGGAAGTCAGTGAAATTACTTTTACCCCAAGGGCAAAAAAAGTTCTGGAATTAGCCTCACAGGAAGCTAGCCAGTTAGGACAAAATTACATTGGCACTGAACATATATTATTAGGCTTGATTAAAGAAGGAAGTGGTGTGGCTACCAGGATATTAAGCGATATGGGCATTGACCTTGATAATATCTATTCCCAGGTCATGAAAGTTTTAATGGAAAGTGGTCATTCAGAAACAGCAGCTGCTGGCGGAACTATTCGTAAAGATAGCAAAGTTCCAACCTTAGATGAATTTGGTAGAGATTTAACAGAACTTGCCATGGATGATAAATTAGACCCAGTAGTAGGAAGAAATAATGAGATCCAACGCGTAATACAGATTTTAAGTCGTAGAAAGAAGAATAATCCTTGTTTGATTGGTGAAGCAGGTGTGGGGAAAACAGCTATCGTAGAAGGTTTAGCTCAAAAAATTGCCAATCATGATGTTCCGGAAATATTGAAAAACAAAAGAATTATTAGCCTGGATCTTGCCTTAATTGTTGCGGGAACTAAATATAGGGGAGAGTTTGAAAAAAGATTAAAAAAAATTGTCAAAGAAGTACAAAATTCCAATGATGTTATTTTATTTATTGATGAATTTCATACATTGGTTGGAGCAGGGGCTGCTGAAGGAGCTATTGATGCCTCAAATATTCTAAAACCAGCTTTAGCAAGGGGAGAAATTAAGGCCATTGGCGCGACAACTACTGATGAATACCGAAAATATATCGAAAAAGATAAGGCATTAGAAAGACGTTTTCAGCCAATTATTGTACTTGAACCTTCTCTTGAAGAGGCCATTCAGATACTGACAGGGTTAAGAGATAAGTATGAAGCTCATCATAAGCTTACCATTACTGATCAAGCATTAGTATCTGCAGTAAAATTAGCTGCAAGATATGTTTCTGGCCGTTTTTTGCCTGATAAAGCAATTGATGTAATTGATGAGGCATCTTCACGGGTTAAGTTAAAAAATACTGTTTACCCGCCTGATGTCAAAGAAGTTGAAAATCAGTTGCTTAAAATAAGAAAAGAAAAAGAATCTGCAGTGAAACTACAGGAATTTGAAAAAGCTGCAAAACTAAGGGATAAAGAAAGAAAAAGTCTGGAACGTTATAGCGAAATAAAAAAAGAATGGGAAACCGGGAGAACAAAAGATAAAATTGAAGTAACAGTTGAAGATGTAGCGGAAGTTGTTTCCAGTTGGAGCGGTGTACCCGTGTATTCACTTAAGGAAGAAGAAGCCAAAAAACTTATACGAATGGAAGAAGAATTACATAAGCGAATCGTAGGTCAGGATGAAGCAATAAATGCAATATCAAGGGCAGTGCGTAGGGCTCGAGCAGGAATGAAAGATCCCAAAAGACCAATTGGTTCTTTTGTTTTTCTGGGACCTACCGGTGTAGGAAAAACAGAACTTGCCAGAACTCTAGCGGAATTTCTATTTGGAGATGAAAATGCAATGATAAGTCTGGATATGTCTGAATATATGGAAAAATTTGCTGTTTCACGTTTAGTTGGAGCACCTCCAGGCTATGTTGGTTATGAAGAAGGTGGACAGTTAACCGAGAAAGTAAGAAGACGTCCTTATTCAGTTGTATTGCTTGATGAGATAGAAAAGGCACATCCGGATGTATTTAACATTCTTTTACAAATATTCGAAGATGGTAGATTAACGGATGCACAGGGGCGATTAGTGGATTTTAAGAATACTGTAATTATTATGACATCCAATGTAGGGGCAACATTGATTAAAAAAGGAACATCATTAGGCTTCAGGAGTGCAAACGAACCTTCGCAAATGTCATATAAAGATATTAAAGAAAGTGTAATGGGAGAATTAAATAAGACTTTCAGGCCGGAATTCCTGAATCGTATTGATGAGGTAATTGTATTTAAAGGGCTAACTGAAAAGGAAATAAAAAATATTGCAGATTTATTGCTTGATGAGGTAAGAGAACTGTTAATGGAGCAAAAGATAACATCCGCTGTTAGAAAAAGCGCAAAAGATATTTTAGCAAAAGAAGGATTTGATCCTAACTTTGGTGCAAGACCGTTAAGAAGAACCATTGAAAGGTTGGTGGAAAATCCTATTTCTGAAAAAATACTTTCTGGTGAGTTTAAAGAAAATGACCATATTATAGTAAAAGGTAGAAACGGAAAGATTGTACTTGAGAAAAATAAAGAAAAGGTAGATAAAAAAAGAAATCAAAAAAAGAATGTTAATAATGATGAAAAAAAATAATAATAAAGTTGATGTAATATTATATCAAAATACTAAAAAATGAAAAAAAATACCAAAGAATTTTTTAAATGTACAAAATGTAATTATGAGACTCCTCAATGGTTAGGGCGTTGTCCAAGTTGTGGAGCATGGAATACATTTGTCAGACAGGAAAGAACTGGGAATAGTATTCAGCACACCAAAAATAAAAAAGAAAATCGTGCACAGCCTATTAATGGTTTTAGATTTAGTGGGGAGGATCAACGATATCAATCTGGCATTAAAGAGTTTGACCGAGTACTAGGGGGAGGAATAGTTCTAGGTTCCCTTGTTCTTATTGGGGGAGAACCGGGTATTGGCAAATCCACACTGGTTCTTCAAGTAGCAGATAAGTTATCCAAAAATATTGGAAAGACCCTTTATATTACAGCAGAAGAGTCAATCAGACAGATTCATATGAGGGCAAAACGATTATCTGTCAATGCTGAAGAGTTATATTTACTTTCTGAAACTGATTTAGACCAAATAATTGAGCAGATATTATATCTGAAACCGAAGATAGCTATCATTGATTCTATTCAAATAATCAATGATAGCTCTGTTTTATCGGTTCCAGGTAGTGTTAACCAGGTTAAAAATTGCACATCTCGACTAATGGAAGTAGCAAAGAAAAATAATATTGCCATGATTATAATAGGTCATGTTACTAAAGGCGGTGCGATTGCAGGACCCAAAATACTGGAACACATGGTTGATACTGTGTTGTATCTTGAAGGAGAAAGATTCCATTCGTTTAGACTATTAAGAGGTATTAAGAATCGTTTTGGAACGACAAATGAACTGGGAATTTTCCAGATGAAAAATGAAGGATTAAGTGAAGTCTTGAATCCATCAAAAATGCTGTTATCTTCCCGCAAACAGTCTATCCCCGGAACGGTTACCACTGTGACGTTTGAAGGAAGCCGCCCATTAGCCGTGGAGATTGAAGCATTGGTTAGTTCTTCTTTTTTAACAAATCCGAGACGTATAACAACGGGAGTCGATTATAATAGAGTTTCATTAATTATTGCAGTTTTAGAGAATCGATTAGGGCTTAAATTTCAATATAAAGATATTTATGTAAATGCTGCAGGGGGAATTAAAATCAACGAGCCGGCGATTGATTTAGGAATAGCCCTAGCTATAATCAGTAGCAGTAAGGGACTTGCTATTGACATGGATACAGTAGTTTTTGGGGAATTAGGGTTAACAGGTGAATTAAGATCGGTGAGTATGAGCGAACGAAGGATTAAGGAAGCCCAAAAGATAGGTTATAAGAAAAGTATCATACCTTTGGAAAATGCCAGACAATTATCTTCTTTATTTGATAATTTAGCAATAAAGGGGATTTATAGTATAAAAGATTTGCTAGATATAATGAAAAAAAATAAATAGATATATTAGGAAGATTACTAATAAGGTTTTACTATAATTTTGACACTAATTTAGCCAAATGATATAATTTAATTGCTTTTTAGCTGGTTAATACTATAATACTATATGTCAAATTTCACAAATACAAAAAATGGTGGTGGTTGCTGCGCCAAATAATAATTAGCATCTAAATAATGGAAAATTGAATAGAGGAGGTATTGTTTTGTCAGGAGTAATCAAAAAAATGTTTTGTGTAATTTTTATTCTGGCAGGTGGTTTGATTGGTTATGAAATAATTCCTGGCATAAAAGCCATTTCAAGTATAGAGATATTAATTAATCAAAAGTGGCTATTATCCATATTATCATTTATTATAGGAAGTATTTTTGGATTTATAATATTTATACTAAGTCATAAAAAGCTAAGCTCTTTAGGTGAAGGATTCATAACCAATTTTTTAAGAATACCTACCCAGAATATACTTTCAGCTGTTATAGGCCTTATTGTCGGTTTAATTATTGCTAATTTATTAGCCTATTCATTATCTTTTATACCATTTGTTGGAAATTATTTACCCATAATACTTAATGTAGCTCTTGGGCTTCTTGGTATTATTATGGGATTAAGCAAAAGAGAAGAAAGTGTCAATTTCTATAAAAGAAGTATAGGGAGATTCAAAAAGAAAGATAAGGTTTCACAGTATCAACCTAAAGTATTGGATACCAGCGTTATTATTGATGGAAGAGTGGCAGATATTTGTCAAACTGATTTCTTGGAAGGTGAATTAATTATTCCAAGATTTGTGTTAAATGAGTTGCAAGCTATTGCTGATTCTTCTGAACCATTAAAGAGAAATCGCGGTAGGCGTGGCCTTGATGTATTAAATAAAATAAATAAAATACATAGCAACAAAATTAAGATTGTTAGCCAAGACTATAATGATTTAAAAAGTGTCGATACAAAGTTGATTAGATTGGCAAAAGAAATGGATGCTAAAGTTTTAACTAATGATTATAATTTAAATAAATTAGCACAATTAGAAAGTGTATCGGTATTAAATATTAACGATCTTTCTAATGCATTAAAATCAGTTATCTTACCAGGAGAAGAATTGGTAACACAGATTATTAAAGAAGGCAAAGAATCCGGTCAAGGAATTGCTTATTTGGATGATGGAACGATGATTGTAGTGGAAAATGGAATTAAAAATATTGGTGACAAAGTAAAAGTTACTGTGACCAGTATTTTGCAAACACCTGCAGGTAGAATGATATTTGGCCGAGTCAAAGAAAGGTTAATCAAAAAGAATTATGACCCAAACTATGGAAAGAGGAATCATTATAATCAAAAGAATCGTTAGAAAAATAAGTTAGTAAGTTAGTTATAACATAATATTTAGAAACGAGGAGATATTATTGGTATTAAAACTATACAATACCTTAAGTGGTAGTAAAGAAAAATTTGTTCCTTTAAAAAAAGGGAAGGTGGGCATTTATGTTTGTGGGCCTACTGTTTATGATTATTTTCATATAGGTAATGCCAGGCCATTTTTAATTTTTGAAGCTCTAAGGAGATATTTAGAGTTTAAGAACTATGATGTAAAATATGTTTCTAATTTTACTGATATTGATGATAAGGTTATTAAAAAGGCAAATGAGCTTGGAACTAGCTTTGTAGATATTGCAGAAAAATATATAAAGGAATATTTTCAAGATGCTGATTGTTTAAATATAGGTAGAGCTGATGTATATCCTCGAGCAACAGAACATATCGCTGATATAATTGAGTTCATAAAGGGATTAGAAAGTAAGGGATATGCTTATGAGGTTGAAGGGGATGTTTTTTTTGAAGTTAGTCGTTTTAAGGAATATGGCAAACTATCAAAGCAAAATTTAGAGGAAATTAGATCAGGTGAGAGGGTCGAGCTTGATAAAAGAAAGAAGAATCCATTTGATTTTGTACTTTGGAAAAAAGCAAAGAAAAATGAGCCATATTGGGATAGTCCATGGGGTACTGGAAGGCCGGGGTGGCATATTGAGTGTTCGGTAATGTCTAGTAAATATCTAGGCGATAGTTTTGATATACATGCTGGTGGAGCAGATTTAATCTTTCCACACCATGAAAACGAAATTGCTCAGAGCGAAGCATTGAGTGGAAAATTATTTGCTAAATACTGGTTGCATAATGGATACTTAAAAATAGACAATAAAAAAATGTCTAAATCCCTGGGGAATATTTTAAAAATAAGGGAACTTTGTCAGAAATATGACGGTTCAGTTATAAGACATTTCCTGCTTTCGGCACATTACAGGAGTCCTCTTAATTTTT
>JAGYIZ010000018.1 GCA_018402425.1 Candidatus Atribacteria bacterium
GTTGGGATAATGATTATACTGCTGATTGTAACTGTGAATGCTGTTTAGCAGATGATGACGGAGACGGTATCCCAAACTGTCAGGTCGATGATTATGAAGGAGATTGCGCCTGTGCAGGAGAACCCAAGGGTAATCAATGGGGCAAACAATAGTATCGTTGAAGAATTACGAAATATTCTCCTTAATTAAATAAAAATAGAAAATTCCCTCTTTTTGTAAATAAAGGAGAGGGAATTTTTCTTATAAATGCTTGATTTTTATATTGAATATAATATTGATAATAGAAAATTTTGCTTACTTGGACATGCGCCTTGCTGCTTCTATAGCCATGTCACTTAGCATTAATTTTTAAATTTTTACTTATTTACTACCAGAGAGAAGGATTAGAATATAGATGAACGGGAAGTAGGAGAATCTGCCAGAGAATTTTCTAAGGTACTTTAGTCCGTTTGTTTTATTGATTCAATTCCTTTGAGTAATATTTCGGCTGATTTTAGATTGGTTGCCAAAGGTATATTGTGAATGTCACAAACTTTTAGAAGAGCGGCAATATCAGGATCATGAGGCTGTTTGGCCAGGGGATCCCTTAAGAAGATAACCAAATCCACTTCTTTACTGGCTACTAAGCCCCCAATTTGTAAGTCCCCTCCAACTGGTCCTGATAGCATTTGAACTACCGAGAGGTTAGTACGTTCATTAATTAATTGTCCAGTAGATTTTGTCGCAATCATGTTACAATTTTTAAAGAATTGCTCGTTTTCCTTGGCAAAAGAAATCATTTCTGCCTTTTTCCCATCATGAGCAATTAACGCAACGCATAGTCTTGCATCTCTTTTTTTATTTTTTTTAATTGGTACAACGACAGTTTTGTGTTTTTCCATTTTATTTTAGATAAACCTCCACTATTTAATTTTTACTTGAATTTTATAATAATATCATATTGTTAAATAATGTATAACATTTAAAAATAATATATCTTAGAAAAGTTAATTTTATATTAAGAAGTGCAGGTTATTTTCTTAACCTCCATTTTTATTTAGAATGAAAATGGCTTAAATCATCTTAACAGCATGAAAATAATATTAATAATAAGCTTACTTAATTGTTAAAGAGAATTCTGCCACTACTGATGCCCTTATAGTTACCTCGTCAGGTTCGATAGGAGTGGGTGCGCCGGAGAAAGATATTTCCCTTTGCAATGTATTGTCCTGAAAACGAAAGGGGGTATAACCTGTTTTTTCTTCTTTGACAGTATGTAATGCTGCAATATTTTCATTTACACTCCTAGCAATTGCTTTAGCTTTTCGGTATGCTTGTTGGGTGGCCATCTGAAGTGCATGTATCATTAAATCCTGCGGATCTTTTAGTTCAAAGCTGATGTAGTTTATATTATTTGCTCCCGATATAACTCCAAGGTCGATAATTTCTCCTACCTTATCCAGCTGAGCTGTTGATACGATTATTTCGTTAGTTGCCTGGTAATAAATTAACTCTTTTTCAATATCCGGTTTTTCTCGTGGTAGTTCACGATAACTGTGTAACCTGTATGAGCCGGTTTTTAAATTTTCTTTAGATAAACCAAAATCCAGTAAAGCTTGTCTAACTGCATTAGCGATCCTTGCATTTTCTTCAACTGCATCATCTGCTAATCTGCTATGTGTTTCGATGGATAAGCTTATTTGTGCGAGGTCAGGTTGGGATGACAATTCTGCTTCTCCATATGTTTGAATAATTTTCTGTGGTACCGAAGCAGCTGGTGAAGTTTGATTTTGCGCATGTCCACTAAGTGTTATTGCCATTATCAATACAAAAGTAATAGTAAATAAAACATTTTTTGTTTGCATTTTTCAAGGCCTCCTATCAAAATATACCTGGAATCTATTATTTTTACATTTAAATCTAAATCAATATTAACCTCTAAGGTAATAAAGATAGTAATCTAAAATATTTTACCATACTTTACATAGAGCATAATAGTATATATTGGCTAACCAAATAATTTATCCGATCTTTTTGAAGGGAATATCAATAAATGATAAAATATAACAAAATAAAGATTCAGGCTAATTTTTTCTTTTTAAAATTTAGATAGTGAGATAATAAATATGTGTGATACTATTGTAGCACTGGGTTCTATTGTTAAAGGAGGTTTGACTCTTTTTGGGAAAAATAGTGACCGTGAACCCGATGAAGCGCAAAATATCCGCATTATTCCCCGCAAAAAACATAGTCACACAGATATTGTAAAGTGTACTTATATAACCATCCCTCAAGTTTCGGAAACAGCCCGGGTATTGCTTTGTCAACCGTTTTGGATGTTTGGTGCAGAGATGGGAGGAAATGAGCATGGAGTGGTTATTGGCAATGAGGCAATATTTACCAAAGAAAAGCCAGCCAAAAAAGGACTTACCGGTATGGATTTAGTACGATTAGCGCTTGAGCGAAGTCATACTGCCAGACAGGCTTTAGAAGTAATTATTAAGCTATTAGAGAAATATGACCAGGGCGGTAATTGTGGTTATCGATTTAAATTACATTATATGAATAGTTTCATAATTGCTGATAAGAAAGAAGCTTATGTATTGGAAACTGTAAAAAGATGGTGGGCATGGAAGAAAATTAATGATGTCTGGAGCATATCCAATGTTATATCCCTTCAGCAGGATTATGACGAATGTTCCGAAGGGTTAATTAAAAATGCTGTTAACAAAGGATATTGCAAAAGCCAAAATGATTTTAATTTTCGAAAATGTTATTCCGATAAATTTATGACCTGGGCTGCCAATGGGATTATTAGAGAAAAACGTTCCCGCGAATTGCTTGAAAAGAACAAAAACAAATTTACTGTAAAGCATTTTATAAATATTTTGCGTGATCATGGAAACAAGCCTCAGTGGACTCCTCACAAAGGACCTGGAGGAACTTTATGCTTACATGCAGCAGATTCATTATTACGAAGAACACAAACAGTGTGCTCCCTGGTTGCCAGTATCGGTAAAGAGAATAACTTTTATTATACAACCGGAGCATCCAATCCATGTTTTAGTCCTTATTTCCCGGTTTTCTATTACAATACCGAGGTACCGAAAGAATACAAAGAAGGAAGTGCATATTATAATCAGAATTCATATTGGTGGGAAAGTGAATACTACCATCGCAAAGCTCTAAAATATTTTTATTCAGCTTTAATGGAAGTTCAGCCCGTAATCGGTAATTATGAAGAAGAAATGATTGCTGGGATTGAAAATGCCAATGGAGATATTAATCAAGATATGATAGATAGATATTTTGTTCAGGCAAGGGGTATTGTGAGAAACTGGGGAGCCGGTTTAGATAAGCTACCCCCGATGCAATTGAGCTGGTATTATAGATATTATTGGCGAAAGTATAATCGGAGAAATAAAATCTTCTAAAATTCCCATATTTTTTATATTTAAATTACAGTTAAGATTTCTTCTTTTAGACTTCAAATCATTCAAAAAGTATGCAATTATAATTTTATATGATAAATATTTAAATTTAATTTGACAAAAACAGATTATATTAGTAAAATTGCTAAAATTATCATTAAAAATTATGCAGGAAGCCAGTAGGTAATAATTTGCTGAAGAGAGCCATAAATCGGTGTGAATATGGTAGTAAATGTTACTGAAACTCACTTCCAGCTGATTAAGATATAAAATTTTAGTAAATTTATTCCAGTATTTTTTTACAATGAGGGTAGAAAATAAGATTTTCTACTGAAATAGGGTGGTAACACGACAAATTCGTCCCTATCTAAATCAAATGGTTTAGATAGGGACTTTTTTATTATTAAGGGAAGTATGCCTAGGGTTCCGTTTTGTATATAAAAGTCTGGACCAAGTGGCATAAAATACGGATATCATTAATGCATAATACATTCGTATTACACCGTGGGTAAAAAAGACCCCAGCGGAAGGTTCCTTGTCTCGAAATAAAAGGACCTGCCTGCGGGGTCTTTTATTAAATAAAATTAGAAAGAGTAAATTTCTGATAAAAATTGAAAAGAGGTGAAGAATATGGAATTAAGCGGAACTGAAATTATTGTTGAATCTCTGAAACAGGAAAAAGTGAAGGTAATTTTTGGTATAATCGGTGCGGCAATCATGCCTTTATACGATACCTTTGGAAAAACAGAAAAGCTTCCCTTCAAAAACATATTAACAAGACATGAGCAAGGAGCCATTCATGCCGCTGACGGATATGCGAGGGCAACGGGCGAGGTAGGAGTATGTATTGCTACATCAGGTCCGGGAGCAACAAACCTGGTTACCGGCCTGGCAAATGCCTATCTGGATTCAGTCCCATTGGTGGCATTTACAGGACAGGTGCCAACTTACATGGTAGGTAATGATGCCTTTCAGGAAGTTGATATTACCGGAATTACACTTCCCATTACTAAAAATAACTATATAGCCAGAAGAGTAGAAGATTTAGCACCGATTATCAAGGAAGCCTTTTATATCGCACGCAGTGGAAGGCCAGGACCTGTATTAATTGATTTACCCAAGGATGTTCAACAGGCCAGATGTCAATTTAAATATCCGGATAAGATAAACAGAAAAGGCTATAAGCCTTCTTATAAAGGACATGTTAGACAGATCAAAGCAGCAGCAAAAAAAATCATGGAAGCCGAGAAGCCTGTAATTATTGCCGGTGGCGGTATCATTAATGCTAATGCTTCAGAGGAATTACAGAAAGTGGCTCTCAAGACAAATATTCCCGTTGTTAATACCTTTATGGGTCTTGGCAGCTTTCCAAAGAACCACCCTCTTTCTCTGGGAATGTTGGGAATGTATGGACAGTATGCAGCTAATCAGACAATCAGTAGTGCTGATCTTATTATTGCACTGGGTACACGTTTTGATGACCGAATTACGGGAAATTTAAAGCAATTTTGTCCCCATGCGGAATTGATTCATATTGATATTGACCCTGTCGAAATAGGGAAAAATATTGCAGTTAAAATACCCATCGTAGGAGACCTGAAATATATACTGCATCAGTTAAACGATTACCTTGATGAGAGAAAAAATTCGTCATGGCTGATAGAAATCAAGAAAATAAGAGAAAAGATTACACCGCAGTTAGAAGAAGAAAAAGGAGAACTGAGACCAAAATATATAATTAAGTGTATTAATGAATTTTTTAAGGGAGAGGCTATAATTGTGACTGATGTCGGTCAGCATCAGATGTGGGCAGCCAATTATTGTCAATTTATGCATCCGCGTACTTTCGTTTCCTCAGGCGGTCTGGGTACCATGGGATATGGATTCCCTGCGGCAATTGGTGCAAAATTTGGGTGTCCCAAAAAGCCGGTAGTTTGTATATCAGGTGACGGAAGTTTTCAGATGAACATTCAGGAGCTGGCTACGGCAATTTATAACAGGCTACCGATGATTGTAGTGTTAATGAACAATGGATACCTGGGTATGGTGAGGCAATTACAGGAATTATTTTGCGATCGACGTTATGTTTCGACTTCTCTAGCAGGGAGTCCGGATTTTATAAAAATTGTTGAAGGTTATGGCGGTGTTGGCTTCAGGGTGAATAAAAAAGAAGAATTTTACCCGATTTTAGAGAAAGCTTATGAAATGAACCAATTTGTTCTTATAGACTGTCAGATACCTCAGGAGGAAAATACTTTTCCAATGGTTCAACCAGGTTCGTCAATCAATAAAATGATGGGAGTTGAGCAATCATGAAACATACTATTGCAATTTTAGTAGAAGACCAGCCAGGTGTCATGGCGCGTGTTGCTAGTTTGTTTACCCGGAGAGGTTTTAATATTGAAAGCATTGCAGTAGGTCATTCTGAAAAAGAGGGTATTTCACGAATGACCATTATTACCAGCGGAGATGAAAAGGTTTTAGAACAGGTAACCAAACAGTTAAATAAGTTAATCGATGTCATACGCGTTCGGGACATATCTCCCCGGAATGTTATTGAAAGAGAGTTGATTCTGGTAAAAGTGCATACGGATTCATTGTCAATTCGGGCAGAGATTATTCAATTAGTAGAAATATTTAAAGCCAAAGTTGTCTATGTAGAGCGGGACACTTTGACCATTGAAATGTCTGGAGATGAAGAAAAAGTCAGTGGACTTTTAAAGCTTTTAAAGCCATTTGGCATTATTGAAATTGTCCGTACCGGAAGAATTGCAATAGCAAGGACTAAAAATAACGGACAACGGACGTAATTAAGGGGAAAAATAAATTTACAGAATAGTCATATTTTTAAATGAGAGATTATCTATCAGAAAAAAGGAGGCAAAAATGACTGAAAAAATATTTATTTTTGATACAACATTACGTGATGGGGAGCAATGCCCCGGGGCTTCTCTCAATACCAATGAGAAGTTAGAAATTGCCAGGTACCTGGAAAAAATGAGAGTAGATGTTATTGAAGCCGGTTTTCCTGTATCTTCTCCTGGTGATTTTGAAGGTGTTGAGATAATTGCTAAAAATATTAAGAATACTACCATTACCGGTTTATGCAGGGCAGTTGAAAGGGATATAAAATGTGCCTGGGATGCCATTAAGTCAGCTCAAAAACCCAGGATTCATACTTTCATTGCTACCTCACCAATCCATATGAAGCTTAAGCTGGAGAAAACACCTCAGGAGGTTCTTCAACAAGCTGTTTCGGCGGTGAAGCTAGCAAAAAGTTATTGCCCTGAGGTGGAATTTTCCGCAGAAGATGCCAGTCGCAGCGAACCTGAGTTCCTATACAAAGTTTTTGAAGAGGTCATCAAAGCAGGTGCAACCATTGTTAATGTCCCGGATACAGTTGGATATTCACAGCCTGATGAATTCGGCCAACTAATCCAGGGTATTAAGAAAAATGTTCCAAATATCGAACAGGCAATTATTAGCGTACATTGTCATAATGATTTGGGTATGGCAGTGGCAAATTCGCTGGAATCCTTAAAATTTGGTGTACGGCAAATCGAATGTACAATGAATGGTATTGGAGAAAGAGCAGGAAATGCTTCTCTGGAGGAAATTGCCATGGCTTTACATACCAGAGAAGACTTTTATAATAAATCCACTAATATTGATACCCACTACATTTATCCAACCAGTAAGCTGGTGAGTCGTCTAACCGGATTTGTTGTTCAACCTAATAAAGCTATTGTGGGGAAGAATGCATTTGCCCATGAAGCCGGCATTCATCAGGCAGGTATATTAAAAGATACTTCTACTTATGAAATTATGAAGCCACAAACAATTGGTTTGGAAAGCAATCAATTGGTATTAGGTAAACATTCTGGTCGCAATGCTTTTAAAAGCCGTTTATTAGAATTAGGTTATGCCTTAGAGAAAGAAAAACTAAATAAATCTTTTGAGCAATTTAAACAACTGGCTGATAAAAAGAAGGAAATTTATTCTGAGGACCTCGTTGCCCTTATGTCTGAAATATTAGTTGAAGATATAACTGATATTTATGAATTGAAATATTTTCATGTAAATACCGGAAACAGTATTTTACCAACTGCAACAGTTAGGTTAAAAAAAGAGGATAAAATTTTTGAAGATGCTGCTTGTGGTGATGGTCCTGTCGATGCAGTATTTAACGCTATCGATCGAATCACCGGAGTCAAGGTAAAATTATCTGATTATTATATCAAGGCCTTAACTAGAGGAAAGGATGCACAGGGAGAAGCCGTAGTTGAAATCAAAGATAACGGAAGATCTTTTGTTGGAAAGAGTATAAGTACCGATACTTTGGAGGCAAGTGTAAAAGCATATCTGAAGGCGATTAATAAAATGTTAGTGCAACTCAACAGAGGTTTAGGTTCACAAAAGAAGATAGATTAATTTATGCATAAATTAATCTAATACACATCTTCGGCATTCGGGAAAGGATGAAGATAATGTCAATGAATTTAGAAATAATGGATACTACTTTAAGAGATGGAGAACAGATGAAAAATGTTAGCTATTCTCCTGATGAAAAATTGGCACTTGCAAAAATATTATTAGATGAAATAAAAGTAGATAGAATTGAGATTACCAGTGCCAAGGTGAGTGTAGGTGAAAAAGAAGCAGTTCGAAAAATAATTGATTGGGCAAATCAATACAAATATACTCAAAGAGTTGAAATACTGGGTTTTGTAGATATTACCGAATCAGTAGATTGGATTTCTAATTTAGGCGGAAAGGTAATAAATATTCTGGCCAAAGGATCAATAAATCATTTAACTAATCAGCTAAGAAAAACAAAAGAGCAACATGTCAAAGAAATTAAGGAAACAATATCATACGCAGGGAAAAAAGAGATTACTTGCAATCTATGGCTGGAAGATTGGTCTAATGGCATGCTTAATTCTCCGGACTATGTATATTATTTAATAGATAATCTTGCTGAAGAAAGCATAGAAAGATTTATGTTACCAGATACACTTGGAATTTTGTATCCATCTCAGGTTTATCACTTTTTGAAAAACATTATCAGGAAATATCCCAAACTGCATTTTGATTTTCATGCTCACAATGATTACGGATTGGCTACTGCCAATACTATATCAGCAGCTGAGGCAGGAATTAAGGGTGTTCATTGTACTGTTAACGGTATGGGAGAAAGAGCCGGCAATGCACCCCTGGAAGAAGTTGTCGTAGCACTAAAAGATTTTCTCAATATTGATACAGGTATTGAAGAAAAAAGTTTATATCATTTGAGTAAGACTGTCGAGGCTTTTTCTACTTATCGTATTGCCTCAAATAAGCCAATTTGTGGAGAAAATGTCTTTACCCAAACTGCAGGCATTCATGCAGATGGAGATAGAAAAGGCAATCTATATGCCAGCAGGCTTTTACCCGAGAGATTTAACCGTAAGAGGCAATATTCTTTGGGGAAATTAAGCGGTAAATCCAATTTAGATTATAATTTGGAAGAGATAGGTATTGAACTTTCCAAAGAACAAAAAAAGAATATATTGGACAGGGTTATTGAATTGAGTGATAAAAAGAAAACAATTACTGCTAACGCTGATTTACCTTATATTATATCTGATGTTTTGGAGACTCTGAAGAAAATACTTTTAAATTAAAAGCATACAATATTTTAACAAGTCATTCAACAAAACCTGTTGCGGTAATTCAATTGCTCTATAAGGATAAAGAAAATGGCAATACGATTGAATTGGAAGAAATTGCACAGGGTGATGGTGGTTATGATGCTTTTATGAATGCCATAAGAAAAATATTCCAGAAAATTGGCCTTAATTTACCAATGCTTATTGATTATAGGGTTAGCATTCCTCCAGGAGGTAAGACAGATGCATTGGTACAATGTGCTATTACCTGGGAGATAGAGAACAAGCAAAACATTATTACCAAGGGAGTTAATTCTGATCAGGTCTTAGCTGCCATTGAGGCAACTGAAAAGATGATGAATATTGTTGCTTTGATGAAAAAATCTAATAAAAAACCGGCTGATATGTATAGATAAAGGAAGAATAATAATAACCATTTATATTATATAATATAATGCATTAATAAGAATTGAGGAGGAGATTATGGGAAAAACAATTGCCGAAAAAATAATACAAAATCACTGTAATAAAAAAAATATAAAAAAAGGTGATTTAGTAAAAGCAAAGGTAGATTTTGCCTTTGCTAATGACATTACCGGACCCCTGGCTATTGAGGTTTTCAATAAAATAGGTGTGAAGGAGGTATTTAACCGGGACAAAATTACTTTCATTCCCGATCATTTTACACCGAATAAAGATATAAAATCAGCTGAACAAGCAAAGATTATAAAAGAATTTTCAGAAAATCAAATGCTTACCAACTATTTTGAAGTAGGCCAAGGTGGAATCGAACATGCGCTTTTACCTGAAAAAGGGTTTATACTTCCCGGTCAGTTAATTGTTGGAGCTGATTCTCATACTCCGACATCAGGAGCGTTAGGAGCATTAGCTATTGGTGTGGGCAGTACCGATTTGGGTGTTGTTCTGGCTATGGGAGAAATATGGTTAAAGGTACCGGAAACAATTAAATTTATTTATAATGGAAAATTGAATAAATGGGTTGGAGGAAAAGACCTAATACTTTATACCATTTCTAAAATTGGAGTAAATGGTGCCAATTATAAAGTCATGGAATTTAGCGGTGATGTTATTAGTCAACTTTCTATTGATAATCGATTTACTATATGTAATATGGCCATTGAAGCAGGTGCAAAAAGTGGAGTCATTGAGGCAGATAATGTTGCTTTAGATTATTTAAAAGAGAGAGCAAGGGACCTATTTCAAAAAATTAATAGTGATTCGGATGCTGAATATGAGCAAACAATAGAATATGATGTAGCCAATATAGAACCACAGGTAGCCTTTCCTCATTTACCTGACAAGGGAAGACCTATCAGCGAAGTAGGAGAAGTCAGAATAGATCAATCTGTAATAGGTTCCTGTACCAATGGTCGTATTGAGGATTTAAGAATTGCTGCCCAAATATTAAAAAATAACAAGGTTGATTCTAAAATTAGGTTAATTATTCTCCCTGCTACTCAACAGATTTATCTGGATGCCATGGAAGAGGGTTTATTAAAAGTATTTATTGAGGCAGGAGCAGTCATCAGCCCACCTACATGTGGACCTTGCCTTGGTGGACATATGGGTGTACTGGCAAAAGGAGAAAAGGCAATTTCAACCACCAACCGAAATTTTGTTGGCAGAATGGGCCATCCGGAAAGTGAAGTATATTTATCGAACCCGGCAGTAGCAGCAGCTTCGGCTATTACCGGGAAAATATCCAGTCCCGAGGAGGTAGTATAATCATGATTATAAAAGGTAGTATATGGAAATTTGGAGATAATATTGATACCGATGTCATTATCCCTGCTCGCTACTTGAATACATCAGACGCGGAAGAGCTAGCATCACATTGCATGGAAGATTATGACCGGGAGTTTATAAAAAAAATGAAGCAGGGAGATATAATTGTTGCCGGAGAAAATTTTGGGTGTGGCAGTTCCAGAGAACATGCTCCTCTTGCTATTAAAACAGCCGGCATTTCCTGTGTTATTGCTAAGTCTTTCGCTCGAATTTTTTATCGAAATGCCATAAATATAGGTTTACCCATCTTTGAGTCTGCTGAAACCTTTGAACAGTCTAAACAGGGAGACATTTTAGAAGTAGACTCTGAAGTAGGAGTTATTAAGAATTTTAGTAACAATAAGGAATTTCAAATAAACCCCTTACCTGATTTTATTCGGAGTATTATTTCTGCCGGAGGGTTGGTTGAATATACAAAAAAAGAAGTAAGAAGGAGAAAATAACAAAAATGTATAATATAGCTTTAATTCCCGGAGACGGAATAGGACCTGAAATCATTAAGGAAGGAAGAAAGGTTCTGGAATCGGCCTCTAAACAAAATGGAGTCGAGATCAAGTGGACTGAATATCCTTTTGGTGCAGAACATTATCTAAAAACTGGCGAATTATTGCCTGATAGCGCCCTGAAAGAGATGGAAGATATGGATGCCATTTATTTAGGAGCGGTAGGAGACCCTCGTGTAAAGCCGGGAATTTTAGAAAAAGAAATACTGCTAAAACTAAGATTTTATCTTGATCAATATATCAACCTTAGACCAATTAAGTTATTTAAGGGCGTTCCCACTCCATTGAAGGATAAAAAACCTGAAGACATTAATTTCTATGTTGTCAGAGAAAATACTGAAGATTTTTATGTAGGGGTTGGGGGAAGATTTAATGGGAAGAAAAATCAAGACCATTTAGAAGTAATAAGAAAATTATACAAAGCCAGCATTGAGGTTAATTTTGAATTAGAGAAAGAAGAAGAAATAGCTTACCAGGTTGGATTAATCAGTAAACCCGGCACTGAAAGAGTCATTAAATATGCTTTTGAATTAGCTAAAAAGAAAAGCCTGAACCTGGTAAGCTCTGTTGATAAGGCAAATGTATTAAGTAATATTTATGGACTTTGGAGGGACACTTTTGAAGAAATTGCCAACCAATATCCGGGCATAGAGACCGAGTTTACTTTTGTAGATGCTATTACAATGTGGTTTGTTAGAAAACCGGAGTGGTTTAAGGTTGTCGTTGCACCGAATATGTTTGGAGACATAATTACAGATTTAGGGGCAATGATTCAAGGTGGTTTGGGAGTTGCAGCCGGAGGAAATATTAATCCCGATGGCGTGTCGATGTTTGAACCTATACATGGTTCAGCTCCAAAATACAAAAATAAATCTGTTGTTAACCCAATTGCTACAATATTAGCTGGGGCAATGATGATGGATTCCCTTGGGGAAACAAAATTAGCGAAAGATATCGAGAATGCATCAGAACAAGTACTTAGTGAAGGGAAAGTAAGATCCAAAGATTTTGGCGGGAGCTCATCTACTGTAGAAGTTGGTGAAGAAGTTGTTCTTAAATTAAGAAAAATTTAGTTGACCTTAAAATCCTTTTTTGAAGATAATGTAGTTCAATAGTTTTCAATAATGGTTTAGTAGATATGGAAGGTTATATCACTTCTTATACTTCCGATTAATCCCTTATTATCAGGCATGTATAAAACCAAGATCCGGGAAATATATAAAATACCAAAAGAGAGAGACAAGAAGGGGATGAGCAGAAGTTGTGGTGAGTTGTTTATTGAAGGGATTTTGATTAATACATGTTACTAAAGTAATAAAACTCCAATTATCCAATTTGATAGTAAATAAGATTAAATATAGGATTATTTGTCTTAAAAATATTATATATAGCAGTTTGATCTTTGGATTTGAAAAATGTACTGATAATCAGAGAACATAATTTTGATAGTTATAGGGTTAATTTTAAATATAATAGGAATAATCAATTCTGTTATTCTTCTCTTCTGGTATTGTGTTGAACTATATTGCCCTAATCTTGCTTTATATAGCTAAAGGAGAAGTAGGATTTAGTCTTCGCATTCTAATTGTCTTTGGTATCTGCCCCTTTATTGGCAGCATTATGATTATATCCTTCCGCTACTGGGAGCCAGAAAGTATGGTGCATCTCGTATAGGGGTTTGGGGTGCCGTTATAGGGATGTTGGTGGGTATTATATTTTTCCCGCCTTTTGGCATTATTTTTGGCCTTTTGATTGGTGCATTTTTGGGTGAACTTATAGCCGGAAAAGAGCAATCACAGGCACTCAGGGCAGGGTTTGCAACCTTTCTGGGAAGTCTTACTTCAATGGTGGTTAAATTACTCCTTGCTATAGTGATGACTGTATATTTCTTGATTCACCTTATTTAAAGAATTTTTAATAGATATTTCTTGTCCTTATTTATTAAAGAATAATTTTTTGGTAGGGCTACGGGTGTAGCCATTCAAATAAATTTTTAAATTTATTTCATAGGAATTTTGACTAAAAAATTATATAATGAAATTGATTATTTGTATTTTTAGAGGAGAGAAATTTTTGATGTTAAGAAAATGTGGTATCATTGAAAAGAGGGAATAAATTATATTAAAATTGATAACCGTATTAGAAAATATCAACCATGGATAGGTGACCTGGTAAATATTTTTTATGACCGAATTATGGAAAAATCAGTTTTTCCAAAAAAATTTAATGGTAATATACAACTGCATTACGATATTCTGAAAAAAGAGTTAGAAAGGGTAGATGGCAAAAAAGTTTTAGAATTAGCCACAGGTAGCGGAAATGCTGTAAATTTCCTTAATAAGAATAATCAATATACAGGCATAGATATAAGTCCTGGCTTATTACGGAAGGCTTGTCAAAGATTCAGAAATAATGGATTTCAAAATGCTGAATTCTTTTTAACAGGTGCAGAAGACTTACCTTTTCAGGATGGAATGTTCGATATAGTGATTTGCCATTTATCTTTAAATTTTTTTAGTAATATAGAAAAAGCCATACTGGAATCGACGCGTGTTTCAAAAGAATATGCGATTTTCTTTGGTAGTGTTCCGATACCGGAAAGAAAATCTAATGATGCTATAATAAGAGGTAAATTATTTTCGAAAGAAGAACTAAAAAATATTTTTGAAAAATTTGGCTGGGAGTTTGATTCTTTGCCAGAGATAAATGGAGCATTGCTCTATTTTAAGGCAGAGAAAAGAAAACAGCAATCCAGCTAAACACCATATATGGATTTAACTGCAGAAGTAATAAATCAAAATATAATACAAAATGATTAAGGAGTATAGCATGCTGATGGAAGAAAAAGTAAAAATAGGTATTATAATCTGTCATCGTTATCATCGTTGTGCCGGTGGTAAGTGTTTAAGGGCTATGCGCAATAGGGAAGGCGCTTTTTCAATTTACCAAGACAAAGAAATAGAACTGGTCGGCTACACTACCTGTGACGGTTGTCCTGGAGGGAATATAGAATATTCACCTGAAGAGATGAAAAAAAATGGAGCCCAGATCATTCATCTTGCTACCGGGTTGATAGTCGGGTATCCTCCTTGCCCAAGAATAAAGCATTTCAAGAAATTTATAGAGCAGAAGTTTGGCTTAAAAGTAGTTATCGGAACACATCCTATCCCTCAGAATTATTATCTGGTTCATTCTAAATTGCATACCTGGGATTCAGCAGGTTGGCAGAAAATTATTCAGCCTACCCTGGCTACCGAAGCTATTAGACTGGCTTATGATTGACAGATAGGGTTTTTGCTGGATTAATAATAAATACAAACTCTACTTGGATTGTGTTTGACAGTGAAAATAAATAAGAGTAAAATTAAAAAAATTTGTTTCTAAATAGATGCAAAAGAAGACAGTAAGCATGTTCTTTAATATCAGAGAGTCAAGAAAAGGTGAAAATTGGCAAAAGGGATAGGCTGAAAATCACTTCTTTTATTTTTGAAGAATATAATATAAAAAAGAATACTTATATTTATTACCTAGAATGAGAGTAAGGGAAATAACCGTAATAATTATTCTCTTGCTAAATTAGGGTGGTACCACGACAACCTTCGTCCCTATTGTTAATTACTATAGGAATGGAGGTTTTTATTTTATCAATAAAAATTGACTGAATATCAAGGAAAGGGAGGTGAAATAACAAAAAATTTATTGAGATTCTTAAACCATTATTAAAAACAAAAAGAAAGGTAATGAAAAAATGAGGAGATTTTTAAGTGTAATATTTGTAATTATTTTCCTGGCAGTTATTTCTTTGTCAGGATTAGCTGCTGAGGCAGCAAGAGTAGTAAAATTAGCCCATGTGGTTAATGAACAGGATGCTTTTCATATATCAGCATTAAAATTTAAGGAAGTTGTGGAACAAAAGACAGATGGTAATATTGTTGTTGAGATTCATCCCAATGCTGAATTAGGAGATGAAAGAACTTTATTGGAGGGGATGCAATTAGGAACTATTGATATGGGAGTTATTACCAATGGTCCAATTGCTAATTTTCTACCGGAGATGGCCGTCTTCGAAATGCCATTTTTATTTGGGACTCCCGAAGAAGCTTACCATATTCTTGATGGTGAAATCGGTCAGGAAGTATTAAGCAGACTAAGTGATATTCGCATGCATGGCCTTGCATACTCAGAGCGTGGTTTCAGAAATTTAACCAATAGTGTAAGACCTGTTAAAAAAGCAAGTGATATTGATGGGTTGAAAATTCGCTTAATGGAAAGCCCTCTATATGTTGATACTTTTAAGGCCTTAGGTGCAAATGCTGTTCCCATGGCCTGGACAGAATGTCTTACCGGACTTTCCCAGGGTACTATTGATGGTCAGGAAAATCCGATTGTCGTTGTGTATTCTTTTAAATTATTTGAATCCCAGGATTATATGACACTAGATCGACACACTTATGCTCCTGCCACTATTATGCTTAGTGATAAATTATGGCAGTCACTGACACCTGAAGAACAGTCTGTTTTTAAGGAAGCAGCTAAACTAGGTGGACAGGCAGCCAGGGATTATAATAATGATAACGAAGCTGAACAGTTACAATTTATCAAGGATCAGGGTATGGTTGTAGAAGAAAATCCGGAGCTTGATACTTTCAGGGATGCTGTAAAGCCTGTTTACGAGAAATACGGGCCCCAATTTGGTGGTCTTTTAGAGGATATTCAAGAAGCCTTGGCAGAATTTCGTAGTTAATTTATGTTTTTTATTGTTAAAGTGATAGTCTTGCAGTCTTAACTGAATTCATGCTGCAAGACTATCGAATGTTTATATAAGGATTTAAAATGGGAAAAGTTTATTTTCAATTTAAAAGAATAAGTGAAGGTTTAAATGACTTTATTAAAGCCTTAACTGGCATTATGTTAATAATTATGACTATTGTAGTTACTATTCAAATTATTTTCAGAATTTTTTTTAGTGCTCTCTCTTATACTGAAGAAATGTCTAGATATTTATTAGTGTGGAGTAGTTTATTCGCTGCTAGTGTGGCATACAAACAAGGGTCACATATTGCAGTTACTTTTTTGGTTGAGCAATTTAAGGGAAAATTAAGTACGATAATGGCGATTATCATAAACTTAATATCTATAATATTTTTTATTATTGCAATACATTATGGATCACAGCTGATTAGTATGCAAGTATTCCAAACCTCTCCGGCTCTCTTGATCCCAATGCGCTATGTTTATTTGTGCATACCCATAAGCTTTTCAGTCATGCTTTTCCATGGCCTGGTAATGCTTTGGGGAGAGTCAATTCAGTTATTAAAGGGAGTAAAATTATGATTGCAATTTTATTATTTTTTTCATTTATTTTTCTTATATTAATGGGTATACCTGTAGCTATTTCGGTTGGACTATCCTCAATTATAGTTTTGGCGATTGGGGATGTATCTTTAGTACTTTTTCCTCAAAGGCTTTTCGCAGGAATTGATTCATTTCCTTTAATTGCAGTTCCTTTTTTCATCTTAGCAGGTGATTTAATGGCTGAGGGCAAAATGTCAAAATTAATTGTCAATTTTGCGGAAACTATTTTTGGATTTATGCGTGGTGGCTTATGGATTATCAGTGTTATGGCCTCTGCTTTCTTTGCAGCTATATCCGGGTCCGGTGGTGCTACAACTGCAGCTATTGGAACACCCTTGATCCCTGAATTAAAAAGTCGCAATTATGACCCTGAATTTTCAGCAGCGCTTATCGCCTGTTCCGGTGGCATTGGAGTAGTCATTCCACCTTCAGTTCCTATGGTGCTTTATGCATTGATCGCCAATGAATCAATAGCGAGATTATTTCTAAATGGTTTTATTCCCGGTTTGATGATGGCTGCAGCTCTAATTTTTATGGCTTTACGTAAAGCTAATAAAGAAAATTACCCTAGAGGGAACAAGGTTGCTATGAATCAAATAATCTCTAGTTTTAAATCTTCAATTTGGGGACTGATGACACCCATTATTATTTTGGGGGGCATATTTTCCGGGTACTTTACACCATCCGAGGCAGCTGTTATCGCAGTAGATTGGGCATTGTTTGTTTCTCTCTTTATTTATCGTGATAAAAATTTAAAGGATATTTTTAGAATATTTACAAAGTCAGTTACTACCTCTTCTTTAATTATGTTATTAATTGGTACAGCCCAGGTTTTTAGCTGGGTTTTAGCCAATTGGAATATTCCTGTTATGATTACAACTGCGATATTGTCTATATCTGATAATAGATATATCATATTGTTATTTGTAAATATTATTCTTTTGATTGCCGGAGTATTTATGGAAACAGCATCAATTGTTATTATATTAACACCTATATTTTTAGGATTGATGACTCAAATTGGAGTTGACCCTATTCATTTTGGCATTATTATGACCATTGCCTTAGCCATTGGTATGTCAACACCACCGGTTGCCATTAATTTATATATAGCGAGCAGTATTTCCGGCTATTCGATTGAAAAAATTAGCCGGCAAGCTTTACCACTAATATTGATACTGATTATGGTTTTATTGCTTGTTACCTATTTGCCATTATTTATTCCGTTAATATTTTAGAGAAATTTACATAGATATTTAGAAGATGATTAAAGGATTGATAAGGGTAAATTAGTTTATAAAAAACTGAATTGATTAGATTAATATAAAATATAATAAAGGAAGGATAAAAATATGGAAAAGAACAGTAATATTGTAATGAAAGGAGCAAATCGTGCTCCTCATCGTTCTTTGTTTTATGCTATGGGATATACAAAGGAAGATTTAGAAAAACCCAATATTGGTGTGGTTAATGCTTTTAATGAGATTATTCCCGGGCATATTCAACTCAATGATATTGCGCAGGCAGTAAAAATTGGTGTTTCTGCAGCCGGGGGGATACCAATGGAATTTCCTGCTATCGGTATTTGTGATGGCATTGCTATGAACCACCAGGGAATGAAATATCCATTGGCTAGCAGAGAACTTATTGCTGACTCTATTGAGGCAGTTGCAATGGCCCATCGTTTTGATGGTTTGGTGCTGGTAGCAAATTGTGACAAAATTGTTCCGGGAATGTTAATGGCTGCCGGTCGTTTGAATATTCCGGCAATTTATGTTAGTGGAGGACCTATGCTTGCAGGACAGCATGCCGGGCAGGATGTTGATTTGTCTACTATGTTTGAAGCTGTAGGAAAATATAATCAGAAAAAGATGAGTGAAGAGGAATTGACTGAATTAGAAAACTGTGCCTGCCCTACAGCCGGTAGCTGTTCCGGTTTGTTTACAGCAAATTCCATGAACTGTCTATCTGAGGCTTTAGGTATGGCCTTGCCCGGTAATGGTACAATCCCCATAGGATATGGTGCCAGGAAACAATTAGCCAACCAGGCAGGGAAAGCGATCATGAATCTTGTCAAAAAACAGATTAAACCCAGAGATATTATGACCGCTAATGCTTTTGAAAATGCTATTGCTCTTGACTTGGCTATGGCCGGCTCAACAAATACAGTATTACATTTATTGGCCATTGCTCATGAAGCAGGAATTAACCTGGAATTAAAAACATTTGACAAGTTAAGTCGTATTGTTCCGATTTTAACGAAAATATCACCTTCCAGTTCTTTACATGTTACTGATTTATATTTTGCAGGAGGTATTCAGGCAATCTTAAAGGAATTAGCAGAGGCAAAACTTATTCATACTGATGAAATGACTGTTAGTGGTCGAAACATGGGTCAGAATATTGCATCAGCTAAAATAAAAAATAGTGAAGTTATCAAGAAAAATAATGATCCATACAGCAAGGAAAGTGGTATTGCAGTATTATATGGTAACCTGGCTCCGGAAGGTGGAGTTGTTAAGGTATCTGCGGTCAGTAAAAAAATGTATGCCTTTGAAGGACCGGCAAGAGTATTTAACTCTGAAGAAGAAGCATACCAGGCAATAATGGATGGAGAAATTAAAAAAGGTGATGTTGTAGTAATCAGGTATGAAGGACCAAAGGGTGGTCCGGGAATGCGTGAAATGCTGGCACCTACTTCAGCCCTCTGTGGTATGGAATTGGATAATGATGTTGCTCTTCTTACTGATGGACGTTTTTCAGGGGCAACAAGGGGTGCAGCAATTGGACATGTTTCACCAGAGGCAGCGGAAAAGGGACCTATTGGGATGATTGAAGACGGGGATATGATTAAGATTGATATTTCCAATAGGGAATTGTCAGTAAAACTCACCGAAGAAGAATTAAAAAAACGTGAATCACAATGGTCTTTACCGGAAAGAAATATTCCTTCAAATTATTACTTAAGACGATATGCTTATCTAGTCACTTCTGCTAGTACCGGTGCTGTTTTTAGAGAAGTATAATTATAAGATTAGTATATTCAAGGGGAATTTTCTCCTTGAATATACTAAGAACAGTTAATACCAGGATTGTTACTCTTTGGGATAGAAAAAAAGATAAAAGGATAGTAAAGTAATTAGCTAATATAATATCATAAATTGAAAATTTATTTCAGTATTAAAGGGGATCTCAAGGGGAATTTTCCCCTTGAATATCTCTCAAATATAAATTTCCGGTTCTTTTCTTTTTTTACCCAGTTGTTTCAGTGCAGTTTTGACAAGGACCGGTTTTTTATATATTATTTTTCGAGCATTGTTAGGACAAAGTTTTACACAGGCGAAACAACGAATACAAAGTTTGTCGCGACTTTTAAGAGTCTCCGGGTCAATGGCATTAACCGGGCAAAGTTCAAGACATTTTTTACACTTTTTACAGAGATTCGGATCGATAATCGGAGAATGAGCAAATGCCAATTCACTATGTCGGGGTAGCAATTTGCCCATGGCACGTAATTCACCTTTAATATTAAGTTCCGGGAGGTTTTCTATTTTTTCTATATTTTTAATTTTTCGAGAGATTTGTATACCTAGAAGTTCGGCTTTTTCCATATCCTTACTATCTGGCCTTCCAGAGGCTATTTTAATTTCTTCATGAGAAAAAGAATGTTCGCCAATAAAAGAAGCTGCGGCAATTATTTTAAATCCTTGATTTCTCATCATCTTATTTAATTGTTTCAGAGCAATTCCGGCACTGACATTTCCATAAGTAACCACTAGAATCATTGGATGTCCGCCACCTCTGACCTTAGTAAGAACCGGGTATAATAAGTCTGGTATTCTTTCTTCATAGACTGGTATTCCCAGAATTATAGCTTCATCGGGTTGAATATTGAATTTAAAATTATGACGTTCAGTTAGAGTGCTAATATTTATAGTTCTTTGTTCGGGTACTCCCCAACTTTTTGCGATAGTATAGACGATTTTTTCAGTGGAATGTGTCGGAGAAAAGTACATATTTACCAATCTATCAATAATCAATTGCATGCTCCTTTTAAATTTATAATAAGCCTAATATAATAAAAAAGAATAGGCACCCTGAAACCTCACTTTTTATATTTTAATGCAGCCCACAATTTTAGACAAGAGAAATATTAAAATATTATAAAAACATTTTCTTAATTCAACCATTCGGAAAAATAATTGGAAAATTTCTTCAAAATTATTGTTATAGCTTAACAGCATAATTTTTGTTACAATTAATTCAGGGGAAAAAATATAAATGCAAGCCAGCAAGAAGAAAAAAATATCTTAAATATTTAATAGGGAAAAATAGATAAAAGGAGTTAGCCATGTTATCTTTAATTAAACAAAGAAGAAGTATTAGAATTTTTCAAGATAGAAAAGTAGAAAAGACAAAGATTGATCAAATTGTCCAGGCTGCCTTGTTATCCCCATCTTCGAAGAATAATAATCCCTGGAAATTTATACTTGTAGATGACAAGGAAGTATTAGTGGAATTATCTGATGCCAAGGAGGGTGGTTCCCAGTTTTTAGCTAAGGCTCCTCTCTCTGTTGTTGTGCTAGCAGACCCCGAGCAATCCGATGTCTGGATTGAAGATGCTTCGATTGCGACTACCATGCTTATATTGGCTGCACAGGATCTGGATTTAGGGAGTTGCTGGATTCAGATTAGAGAAAGAAAACATTCTGAGAGAGTTAGTTCTGAAGAATTTATAAAAAAATTACTTGGAATCCCAAAGAATTTAAGAGTTTTATGCATGGTAGCAATTGGTTATCCTGGCGAAGAAAAAACTGAAAAACAAATAAAAGAAAGAAAATTGGATGATATTTACCAGAATCACTTTGGTAATAAAATGAGAATTAGCAATATTTATTAATAGGCAGGTAATTGGCATGAAAGAAAAAATTGCCCTTGTTTTGGAAAGTGGCGGAGCAAAAGGTTCTTATGAAATTGGTGCCTGCAAAGCTTTGGAAGAAATGGGTGTAAAGATAACTGCGGTAACCGGGACCTCGGTTGGTGCTTTGAATGGTGTAATGGTGGCACAACAGGAAATTGATAAAGCATAT
The DNA here is from genome assembly GCA_018402425.1 of Candidatus Atribacteria bacterium. Taxonomy (GTDB): domain Bacteria; phylum Atribacterota; class Phoenicimicrobiia; order Phoenicimicrobiales; family Stramentimicrobiaceae; genus Oleincola; species Oleincola secundus. The sequence continues at coordinate 21,813 of JAGYIZ010000018.1, forward strand.
CAGATGTGGTATGATATACGCCCTTCAAAAGTTATGAAAATTGATGAAAAAAGATTACAACAACTTTCTCGATTAGAAATCAAGCCTGGTGATATGCGATATTATATCAAAATGATCGGAGAAATTATTACTGAAGGCGGAATTGATGTTAGCCCTCTAAAAAAATTGATTAAAGAATATGTGGATGAAGATAAGTTAAGAAAGTCAGATATTGATTTTGGTATGGTTACTGTTTCCTTTACCGACCGGAAGGCTCTGGAATTATTTGTTGAGGATATTCCTGAAGGTCAGGTTGCTGATTACCTTTTTGCCAGTGCCAATTTTCCTCTGTTTCGCTCGGCCAAAATTGGTGATAAAATTTATATGGATGGTGGTATCTATGATAGTTTGCCTATACGGATGCTCCTGGAAAAGGGTTATAAATCGTTTATTACTGTCCGTGTTGGGGGTATGGGGAGAAAAAGAAAGGTTAATTTAGAGGGATGCAAGGTAATTAATATTGAAGCAAAAGAGGCTTTAGCTGGCCCATTGGATTTTAGCTCTGAAAAAGCAAGGGAAAGTTTGAAGTTAGGCTATTTTGATGCTTATCGAGTATTGAAAAGTCTATCAGGTCAATATTATTATATTGATCTTGAACATCAGGAGGATTATTTTGTAGATTATTTTAGTCATCTAGATTCTGATATTATTTTAAAAGTAGCCCAGACTCTCAATCTTAAAGATAATATTCCTCATCGTCGCTTACTGTTTGAGAGGGTATTGCCTAAATTAGCAGAGGTATTGAAATTATCTGATGACTGCAGTTATCAGGATATTGCTATTGCTCTGGCAGAAAAGATTGCTATAGAAGTAGGGGTGGAGCGGTTTCGATTTTATTCCTTTGCAGAGCTGATTGATAGTATTATTAAGAAGTATGGTAAACATAAAAAGAAAACCTCCACAGAAGAAAAAAGTTTAATTTCTCATTTTGGATTTTTGTCTTTATTTATCGGAGATCATGTTTTAAAAAAATTAGTTCAGGATTTGTTGGATGAAAAATTAATTAAATCACTGAAAGATGAACAAGAATCGACAAGATAAAAAAAGGAGGTAATATTATATGGTTCAAAATAAAGATTTCTACCAGAAAGTTTTGTTGGTTGATGTTAACTCAAAATTTTACCGTGTTGATCGCTTTAAAGTGGGTGATTATTTTGGTCCACCTGATTTGGGATTATATCTGGCCGCTAAATATAATAGTCTGAATATTGGCACCGGATTGTTGGCTGGTTCTATTTTCCCCGGGTCTAATCGTCTATTCTTTAGCGGGTTTTCTCCCTGTTGGGGAGGGTTTTACATTTCCTCTATGGGCGGAGCTGGGCTAGTTTTTGATAATCTGGGAATTAACACCCTGTCGATTGTGGGCTGGGCGAGGTTCCCTTCTATTTTATATTTAAATCGAATTCACGGAGAAGAGATCAAAGTAGATATTTTCCCTATTGATTTGCATCCAGTGTGGCAAGAGGACCAAAAGGGAGTTTATGCCTTAATAGAACATGTTTATAAAGCTTATGGCAAATATTATGAAAATGACCCCCGCATCCTTGCTACCGGACCTGCTTCTGAGGCAACGGATTTTGGAGCAATTTGTTCTGTTCCCATCCAAAATGGAAAAATAAGTTCTGTTGATACCTGGGCAGGTAGAGGAGGTTTTGGTACCAAAATGCTCAAGCAACACAATATTGCAGCAGTAATCTATGGAGGAACTTATGTTGATGAGGATTTTAGAGATAGAAAAGTAGCCGATCAATGGTTTGAGGACAAATATAAAGAAAAGATGGCAGCAAAGGATATTGAAGCAACAACAAAATATCGTTTTGAAGAAAATTTTGGAACGGGAGGTACTTTCGGGGTCAATTATACCACCATGGATGGTAGTATAATGGCATTTAATTACCGCAGTATTTACCTGAAAGAAGAGAAACGTATTGAACTCCATCAAAAATACATCCTGGAACATTACCTTAAACAATTTAATCAGGAAATTATTCAGAAAAAATCCCAGAAAACCTGCGGAGAACCATGTGCGGCTGTTTGCAAGAAGATGTACGGAATTTACAAGAAGGATTATGAACCCTATCAGGCATTGGGTCCTTTATGCGGTATATTTGATCAAAGAGCTGCAGAAAAACTGGTACATCATGCTGACTGCTATGGTTTTGACGCAATTGCCATTGGAGGAGTATTAGCCTGGTTAATGGATTGCCTGGATCGGGATCTACTATCTCCTGCGGATTTAGGAGTAAGCCATAAGCCAGTGTTTGAAATGGATAATTTTCGCATAGAAACAGATTCTATGCATAACGCAGACCTGGGTGTAGCTATTTTAGATGGAATTATCAATCAAGAAGAAAATCTGGATTTAAGTCAAGGTGCCCGCGAGCTGGCAAAGAAATTGAGCAGGGAGAAAAATGAAAAAGTCATTCATCATTTTGTTTATAATGGTTTTGCCAGAAGAGGATGGATGGTTCCAAATCAATATTGGACTCCTGGTGTACTTTCACCGATGGCAATTATGGGAAAGTATTATATGTTTTATGGAGATTCCTTTGTTCCGCCGCGTGAACTAGGAAGACTAAATGCAAGGCGTTTTGAACAGGAACTTATACTGGATACATTTGGCATGTGTCGTTTTCATCGAAAATGGGCAGAAGAAATGATACCGGAAATTATCGGCTCATTATTCGACATGAAAGATTTATTTTTAAAAAAAGTCCATCAAACAGCTTGTCATATTAATACTCGTAATGCTTCTGTCTTCTGGGAATCAGAGAGAAATATTGATTTTGTTTATCATTTCTTAAAGAGAAAACAGACTGTTGGAAAAGAAAAAAGCCAGGAATTGACTCAATGGATAGATTATTTTGAAAGAGACAAAAAAGAGGCAGCCATGAATTTTTGGTATGAGATACATAAAGGGATGACCGAATCATTACATAATATGTGATAACTTTAGACAGAATAATAACCAAGAACATAGTACTGCTTAATAATTATGGTAGCTAAATTTTGGAGATAATTATGGATTTACCAAAAATATTCATCGGGACATCCGGCTGGCACTATGTACATTGGCTAGGTCCCTTTTACCCAAAAAATTTAGAAAAAAAAGAAATGTTAAATTACTATCTTCAATTCTTTTCTACTACAGAGATTAACAATTCTTTTTATAAATTGCCTGCTCAAAACACTTTTCAAAATTGGGCAGAAACGGTTCCGGAAGAATTTACTTTTTCAGTTAAAGCTAACCGATATATTACCCATATGAAAAAATTAAAAAATGCAGATGATGCATTGCATAATTTTTTAGATGGTATTAAGCCATTAAAAAATAAGCTGGGAGCAATATTATTTCAGTTGCCACCCAATTGGAAGTGCAATATTGAGAGATTAAAAGCTTTTTTAGAGCTACTTCCTTCGGGAAAACAGTATGCCTTTGAATTTCGAAATTCAAGCTGGTGGAATGAATCTGTTTATGATTTGCTAAAGGATCACGGGGCAGCTTTTTGTATCTTTGAATTGGCTGGTGTATTGTCTCCCATTATTTCAACAACTGATTTTATATATATTCGATTACATGGCCCCAATGATGCTTATCAGGGTTTATATTCCGAAGAAGCTCTACAAGAATGGGCTGATAAAATTGCAAAATGGATTCAACAGCAAAAAACTGTTTACTGTTATTTTGACAATGACCAGGAAGGTTTTGCAATAGAAAATGCATTAAGGTTAAAACAAATATTGAAAGATTATCTTAAAAATAAATAAATTTATAGTTGGGGATATCTCAAAATATTTGTTTAAATAGATAAAATAGCAAAAATATTCAAATTTAGTACTCGAAGAGGGCGCTGAAACTGATCTTGACATTAAACTTATAAATTCAGGAGCACAACCTGAAGATATCTGGCTGGGTTAACACCATTGCCGTGATGTTAGTTAGTATTATTGTGATTATATTTGGTCTGGAGTTGATAGTATTTGGGATTGTACCCACTATAACGGAATTAGCTCGAATTGGTTTATTCTTTGTTATTTCTGGAAAAGATGCACCCACAATAACTTTGCCGATATAAGTGGTATTGATTTGATAAAACAATAGAACGCTTAAAACCGTCTCTTTTTTTAAAATCACTGAATAAAAAATTAAGATGATATTTGTTTGCAATTTCATTGCCAATCTGGTTTATTGCTTTAGCATTTTTATGAGGGCTAATAGTAAGCGTGGTAGTAAAATAAGTAAAATTTAATTCATTAGCTTTTTGGGCTGTTTTTTCCAGACGTAGATAAAAACATTTTAAGCAACGACTCCCTCCTTCTTTTTCCTGCTCCAAACCCTTGACTTCTTGAAAGAAAAGATTCGGTTCATATTTGCCTTCTATAAAGTTGACTTTATTTTTTACCGGGAATTGTTCAATAAATCTTTTCTGTTCATTTAATCTTTTCTTATATTCTTGCTCAGGATGGATATTCGGGTTGTAGAAAAAGACAGTAATAGAGAAGCATTGAGAAAGGTATTCCAATACATAACTGCTGCAGGGAGCGCAACAACTATGCAGTAAAAGTTTTGGGACAAGATTGTCTTGTTTAATTTCATTAATTTTTTTATCCAACAATTGTTGAAAATTGACCATTGGCCATTCTTTGTTATTTTTCATTTACCTAACCAAATCAAATATATTGCGTAAACTGCACTGATGATAGCCCCGGGTATTGAAGAAGAGGCATCATTAAAAAGACTGATAGCCAATGCCGCTGCAAAGCCTGAATTTTTGATGGTTCCCAACAGCATCTAGTAATGGCATCACTTCTTTTAATGTTTAAACTTCTAAATATTCTTTTTAACAAATAAAACAGAGGGAAGGTAGTAAGGAAGGCAATCAATGCAATTCTTAATAAATTATCAAAGTCTGTAAAGAAACTTGCCTGATTTATTCCGATAACGGTAAAGATAACTACAAATAATCCCCAGTTTGTTATGGTGCCTCTCCCAGATTCCAGAAAGTAAGATATTTTTTCTAAACGCATGAATCGCGAAAAGACAATGGGCAAAATAATTAAATATAGTAAATTAAGAGCCAATCCTGAGAAGGGGAATGTTTCGGCGCCGGCAAGGGAAATAGTTATTGCCGGGGCAATAATCAGTGCTGCTAGATAGGCTCCAAAGGTAGCGAATAATGAAAAAATCATATTGCCTGAAAGTATAGCTGAAAAAGGCATAATCGATACACCTGGCGGTGAGGCAGCTACCAGAATCATACCTATTCGTAATGATTTTTCCTGGATTAATATAAAAGTTAGCAACAAAATGAGTGAGCCCAGTAGTGCATAATTTAATAATATACCCAGTATGAGAGGTTTGGATAATTGTTTCCATTCCAGCATATTGCTAGTAGAAATACTGGAAAGAGAAATAGTCATGACCAGTGCCAGAGCAGGAATAGTTAAAGATTTAGTATATTGAGCAAGGCCAGGGAAAGAAAGACCTAAAATAAAGGCAAAAGGCAATATAAAATTACGGTTTTTTAAAATCTTGAACATTTTTATTTACTTTCACATTTTCTAATAATATAGTATAGTAGTAAGTCCATAATTTATTTATTACTTTACCATATTTAGGTGATTTATTTTATCTTATTTTTCTTGTATAGGAAACCCCCTAAATAAGAAAAATTTATTAAGAATATAATAGGGGATAAATTGAGAAAAAATCTTTTTAGCAGAAAAAAAATAATTAAGGGTTTAATTATTTCTCTGACTATCGGCGTGGTAGTATTTCTTTTGGTTTTTTTATTAACCCTTGACAAAAATACCATGAAAAGTTTTCAGTATATGGATATAGAATATATTTTTTTGGCTGTAGGTATTATTTTCCTCGCATTTTTAGTGGAGGGTTTGAGAATACAGGTGGTTGCTAGTGCAATTGATGAAAAGATAGGGTTCTGGGAATCAGTAAAAATATTTTACATTAGTTTTTTTCTGGGAGGGATTACACCTTATTTTTCGGGAGCCGTTCCAGGACAGATAGCCTTATTTACCAAAAACGGTATATCTATCGGAAAAGCTACCATGATTGCCACTGTTAGACCCATTATTAAATCCATTGTTTTTCTAATTATAACTCCTATCTTGTTTCTTTATTTTAGAGAATCATTGGAGGAATATGAGTTGCTGTCCTGGTTTTTGTTAATAGCAGCAATTCTTTTCTCTCTTTTTTTTATTGTTCTCTTTATTCTGGTAGTTAAAAATCCTCAGATGATTCAGACAATCTTTAAATGGCTGAAAGAGATTTCTTTTTTAAAAAAATATTTAAACAAACCTGGTGTAGAACAAAAAGTGGAATGGATTATGTTTCAAACAATGCAGTTTCAGGGAAGTTTCCATCTCCTTTTAGGGCATCCAACAGAGATGTTTTTAATTTTTCTTTATACTGCCATCTACTGGTTTTTATATTTTCTTATTGCTCCGTTACTTTTATTGGCAATGGGAATTCAATTAGATTATGCTCTGATAATGATTATACAGGTCTTGATTTTTTTTGTTTTACCTTTTTTACCTACACCAGGTGGAAGTGGTGTTGCTGAACTGGGTTTTGCATCTTTATTTTCCTTTTTTGTTCCTGAAAATTTATTAGGGATTTATGTTGGAGGATGGAGATTGTTTACTTTTTATATCAATATTATTATTGGAGCATTGCTTAGTTTGGTTGAATTAAGAAAATGGGCTGCTCAGGAAAAAATATTAAAATCCAGTGGTAATTAAAAAAAGGCCAGAATATTTTAAAAGAAATTCTGGCCTATATCAATGTTTTGCACAACTAGAACGTTATTATTCTACAATTTCTCCAACAATTCTTTTGCTCTTTTGCTGAAATAGGGGTGGTCACTTTGTGCTGCTTTCTCTAACAGTTCCTTTGCCTTATCATCTTTATTCCGGGTAATTAATAATTCAGAATAATAAACTAATCCCTGGGGATTGTCCGGAAAATGCTGATAATATTCTTCATAATAATTTTCAGATTTTTTTGTACTTCTAAAAAGTTTGGGGAGCTGATGCCACATCCTGCCCAATGCAAGTATCGGTCCTGCATCATCATACATCTTGTCAATTTCATAGGCTTTTTCAAATGCATTTTCTGTCTTTTTTCGCAATCCTTTTCGGATAGCCTTTAAAATACTGATACCGTCAGAATAGGTACCCGCACACAGTCCGTAAAAATAATGTCCTTCCACTTTGTCTGGCTCCATATCTTTGGCAATTTCGGCATATTCCAGTCCCTCTTTGCCGTAATCCTCACAGATATCTTTCCAGTCTTCGACCTCTGCCTGCATGGACAGATCGGCATATTCTCTTAACGCTCTCGCCATTTTCCAGTTAGTTTCATAACTATCCGGGTTCTCTTCTACGGCCTTACGGTAGAGAGGAAGTGATTTTACAACACTTTCCAGATTGTCCTTTTCGTAAATAGCATCTGCCCGGGCAAGATAATCCGAAGCCAAAACGGTTATTGTAAAACAGATTAAGATCAACAAACTTATGAGAATAGTAATAGTTTTTTTCATAGAACCTCCTGATAAAATATTAAAATTATTAGTAGCTATTAATACTTAGTATTATATCAAAATTTATTGGACAGTCAAGATATAGGTTAAGTGGTCAAAAAATTTTTTAAGGTTTAATAAAAAACTATTATGAAGTTAATTTACTATTTTTTGTCTTATTGTTAAAATTTCTTTCTATTATTTGTATTATTTTTGAATAGACTATAAAATATGATAGACTAAAATAGTCAAAACAATTGAACTTCAATAGTACTGGTGCCAAAATAGCTAGTTTTTATTGCCCCTAACCAGACATATAACATTAATGAAATGTAATTAAGTTGTTAAGCAACCAGGAGAGACATTAAAGGAGGAAATTATGTTAAAGATATTCTCAGTCCCTACCCACAATAGAACAGAAATGGTGGATATCACTTCAGATGTTCAGAAAGTAGTCCAGGAAAGCAAACAACAGGAAGGATTGTGCTGTGTTTTTATTCCTCATACTACTGCCGGTATTACTATTAATGAAAATGCTGATCCCAGTGTACAGGAAGATATTTTACAGGAACTTAATAAAGTAATTCCTTTTCAGGATGATTATAGTCATTTAGAAGGAAATTCAGCAGGTCATATTAAATCCAGTTTGATAGGTTCATCGGTTAACATAATTATTGAAAATGGTAAATTAAAATTGGGGACCTGGCAGGGCATTTATTTTTGTGAGTTTGACGGACCAAGAAACCGCAAGGCGTGGGTTAAAATAATATCCTGAATGTTTCCGGATTAATGAAATAATAAAAATAGAATAATAATATACGATTATCTTAAAATATCTTAAAAGCTGAGGTATTAATGGAAGAGTCAGTTCATATCAAAGGAACAATCAAAAGATTAGTCTACCATAATGAAGAAAATGGTTTTGTTATTGCCCGTGTAGATTTACAGGAACCGGAGAAAAAAGAGACAACAGTAGTAGGGAAAATGGCTGCCATAAGTATTGGAGAGACTTATCAATTTAAAGGCAAGTGGAATCTTGATTCCCGTTATGGATGGCAGTTTAATTTCGATGATTATCAGATTATCTTGCCAACAACGTTGGAAGGTGTACGGCGCTATCTTGGATCTGGATTAATTAAGGGAGTAGGTCCTGCAACAGCGAATAGGATTGTCGAACAGTTTGGAGAAAAAACACTGGAAGTCATTGAGGATTATCCGGAAAAATTGAATGAGGTAGAGGGTATTGCCCAAAAAAGAATAGGACTTATTAAGAAATCCTGGCAGGAACAAAAGGAAATCAAACGAGTTATGCTGTTTTTGCAATCTTATAAGATTACTACCGGTTATGCAGTAAAGATTTTTAAACAGTATGGCTCCAAAGCTATTGAGAAATTAAAAGAAAATCCCTATTGTCTAGTTGACGATATCTTTGGTATTGGCTTCAAGATTGCCGATAGAATCGCTCAAAATTTAGGAATAGAAAATGATTCACCATCCCGGATTAGGGCTGGAATTAAATATTGTTTAAATGAAAATGCCGGACAAGGCCATTGCTTTGTCTATTATGATGCAATAATTAAAATGACTGCAGAACTATTAGGAATAGCAGAGGATCAGGTAGAGCGGGAATGTGTTTTTTTGGATAACAGCAAGGAAATTATTATTGAAGATAATCAGGTTTGGTTACCTCAATATTTTTATGCAGAAAAAGAGGTAAGTCAAAAAATTGCCGGTTTAATACGTTTTCCTCAGCAGTTAACCCAGATTAATGTTGATTTGAAAATAGAACAACTGGAAGAGAAATATAAGATTAAATTTGCTACTGAACAAAAGAAGGCAATTAAAGAGGTTCTTCTTCATCGTGTTTTGATTCTAACCGGTGGACCCGGTACTGGTAAAACAACTACCACTATCGGTTTGATTGAATTATTTGAGGATTTGGGTCTTAAAATAGTACTGGCTGCGCCGACAGGTAGGGCTGCTAAAAAGTTAGCTGAAGCAACCCGGCGAACTGCCAAGACCATTCACCGGCTACTGGCCTATAATCCCAGGGAAAGAGGATTTACCAAAGATGAAAAAAATCCAATCAGAGCAGATGCAATTATCTTAGATGAGGTTTCCATGATTGATATCCTTTTAATGAACCATCTGTTGAAGGCAGTTACGGAGAATACTTTTTTAATCCTGATTGGAGATATTGACCAATTACCATCAGTAGGTCCAGGCAATTTATTAAAAGATATGATTGATTCAGAAGTTATTCCCGTAATTCGCTTAACACATATTTTCAGACAAAGGGAAAAAAGTTTAATAGTTGTGAATGCTCATCTGGTTAATCAAGGGAAATATCCGATTCTTAAAGGTAAGCAGGAAAGAGATTTTTATTTTCTTAAAGAAGAAGACCCGGAGAAAGCAGCTGAAAAAATTATTCATTTGTGTACTTCCCGTTTACCTCGTAGTTATCATATTAATCCGCTTCGTGATATACAGATACTGACACCTATGTATAAAGGTGCTGTTGGAGCGGATCAGCTTAATCAATTAATGAGAAATGCCTTAAATCCTGATGGGAAAAGTTTGAAATACGGTCATCAGCAGTATAAAATAAATGATAAGGTAATGCAGATTCGGAATAACTATGATAAAGAGGTATTTAACGGTGACATTGGGAATATCAAAGAAATTAACCTTGAAGAGCAGGTAATCAAAGTTCTTTTTTATAGCCGTATAATTGAATATGATTTTTCTGAGCTGAATGAGCTGGTATTGGCTTATGCAATTACCGTCCACAAAAGTCAGGGCAGTGAATACCCGGTAGTGGTTATTCCCATGTTGACCCAACATTTTCTTTTGCTTCAGCGCAATTTATTGTATACTGCTATTACCAGGGCCAGAAAAATGGTTATAATAGTGGGAACGAATAAAGCCTTGTGGATTGCTATTAAAAATAATAAAACAGTTAAAAGAAATACCTTTTTAAGGGAAAGGTTGAAGAAAATGGTACCCTTGGTAACATAGAAAGGAGAGAGAGGAATGAATATACAAGATATTATTAAAGAATTGTCTATTTCAACGGAATCAAAGATTGTACTACTGGTGGCAGATGGAGTTGGGGACCTCCCTTCCAAAGAAGGTAAAACAACTTTGGAATATGCCAATACTCCTAATTTGGATGAGTTGGCTGCCCGTTCAGTCTGTGGCTTAACGGATCCTATTTCCCGCGGTATTACACCTGGAAGCGGACCAGCCCATGTTTCTTTATTCGGATATGACCCTATTAAATGTCAGATTGGCCGGGGGGTTTTAGAGGCATTAGGCATTGATATAGAATTAACCAAAGATGACCTGGCTTGCCGAGGAAATTTTGCTACCATTGATAATAATGGTTTAATTACTGATCGCAGGGCAGGCAGAATATCTACCGAAACAAACCAGAAAATGTGCAGTTTATTACAGGAAAGCATTAATGAAATAGATGGTGTAAAAGTAATTATAAAACCGGGCAAAGAACACCGTTTCGTGGTGGTTTTTCGTGGCAAAGAATTAGAAGACGGAATCTCAGATGCCGATCCCCAGCTTACCGGTAAAAAAATAAAATATGCCGAAGCACTGAGACCGGAGAGTAAAGAGAGTGTCCGGATTGTGAATCAATTTATTGATAAAGCTTTGGAAGCACTTAAAGAACAACATCCTGCCAATGCTGTTCTCTTGAGAGGGATTGCCAAACATCCCGGGTTGCCTTCCATGAATGAGCTGTTTAAATTAAAACCCGCTGCCATTGCTACTTATCCCATGTATCGTGGATTAGCTAAATTAGTGGGGATGGATGTTGTTGATACCGGAGAAACTATAGCTGATGAATTTGTTGCCCTGAAGGATAACTATCAGCAATATGATTTCTTTTATGTTCATATCAAAAAGACAGACAGTTATGGTGAGGATGGCAATTATGATGCAAAAGTTAAGATTATTGAGGAACTGGATGGTTGCATTCCTCAATTATTAGAGCTGAATCCTGATGTAATAGCAATAACCGGAGACCATTCAACTCCTGCAGCCCTGTCAGCACATAGCTGGCATCCTAATCCTTTTTTACTTTATTCACGCTATATTCGTGTCGATGAGGTCAAACATTTTAGTGAAAATGAATTTGTAAGAGGTGGACTGGGAAGGTTTCCTGCCATGGAAGCCATACCTTTGATGCTGGCCAATGCTCTGAAATTAAATAAATACGGTGCATAGGTACATATAGGCACATTAAGAAATCAACTAATAATGAAGGAATATTTATTTGACTGGATTGGATGTTGTATTATTACCGGAAGAATTGAAGAGTAAAGACATTTCAGATTGTCTGGTTGTGGTCATTGATGTATTGCGTGCCAGTAGTAGTATCACGACTGCGCTTGCATCAGGTGCGAGTGAGGTTATTCCTGTTTATTTGCCTGGAGAAGCGCGCAAGAAGTCTAAAAAATTTCGTCCTGATGAAGTATTTCTTTGCGGTGAAAGGAATGGGGAAAAACTTGCAAATTTTGATTTGGGGAATTCTCCGTTGGAATATAATAATAGCAGGGTTAAAGAGAAAATAATTCTGTTGACTACTACCAATGGTATCAGAACAATTGAACTAGTTCAAAAGGCAAAAGAAGTTATTATTGGCTGTTTTTTAAATATTCAAACTATTGTGCAATATTGTAACTCCTATGTCGGAAAAGTATTGTTAGTATGTGCTGGTGACAGGGGAAATGTTTCACTGGAAGATACTGTCTGTGCCGGTATGATGATGTCTTTATTTGAGAACCGGTCACAGAAATATTATTTTCAATACGATGATTCCCTGATTGCATCTTACATGTACCGGGAATTTAACAATGATTTAATTGCTATGATGCAAAAAAGCGTTTGGGGCAAGCATCTTATTAAAATGGGATTAAAGCAAGACCTGGTCTTTTGTGCCCAGGAAAATGTTTATAATCTTATTCCAATCATCAAAGGTGATTCAATTGTTGTTCATGATTAATTGATTAATGATTAATAAGGATTACCAGTGAGGTAATAGCTGATGAAAAAACATCTTTTTATACCTTCTAAGTTTGATTATGTAAGAGGTAATCGACCACAGGTCGACTGTATTTTGTGCGCCATAGTAGCACATGATAAAAGGGTAGTTAATTCAGGTATTATTAGTACATCTTTAATGACTGTGGCTCTTAATCTATATCCTTATAATCCAGGTCATTTAATGATTTTCCCCAATAGGCATATTGAAAATCTCCAAGAGCTGAACGGGGATGAAGTGTCGGAAATGCATCGATTGACGATTTTATCAATGAAATTATTAAGAAGGCTTTATTGCTGCCAGGGGTTTAACATAGGTTATAACTTGGGGGATGTCTCCGGGGCAAGCGTTAAACATTTACATCGGCATATTGTTCCCCGTTATAAGAATGAATTGGGTTTTGTGGATATTCTCAGTGGTTCTAAAATTTTTGTAGAAAACCCCAAACATGCCTTGCAAAAGCTGAAACAAGCTTTTCAGCAGGAAGAAAAGGCAGGATAGAGAAGAAACTGGCGCTTTAAAAAAGTATAAATAAAAATTATTATGCATATAGAGCAATTTGTATATATTTCGTAAGATAAGAAAGGAAAATAAGAATGGAATTGTTGAAAAAACTCTGTGAAACCCCGGGTATCTCGGGTTATGAAAGTCTTGTGAGAACTGTTGTTAAAGAAGAATTAGAAGGTTTGTGTGATAAAGTTGAAACAGATTGTCTTGGGAGTGTGATAGCTTTTAAAAAAGCCGTGACAAATGACCAGGAAACTAAAAAAAAGAAGATAATGCTGGCTGCACATATGGACCAGATAGGCTTTTTAGTCAAGTCTATTGATAGTAAAGGGTATATAAGGTTTGCCAGGGTGGGGGGATTTGACCCCAAAACTTTGGTTGCACAACGTGTGATTGTTCATGGTAAAAAAGATTTAGTAGGGGTTATAGGTTCCAAACCAATCCATGTTTTAGAGGAAGCGGAAAAAAAGAAGGCACCTGACTTTAAAGACTTCTACATTGATGTAGGTTTGGCTAAAAAAGAGGTAGAAGATTTAATCCAGCCTGGTGATTTTATCACTTTTGACCGGGATTTTATCCGCATGAATGATAAGATGGTAACTTCTCTGGCATTAGATAACCGGGTAGGGGTTTATGTTATCATAGAAGCCTTAAGAAGAGTAAAAAATAATCAGGTAGATATTTATGCAGTAGCAACTTCTCAGGAAGAGGTAGGTTTAAGAGGGGCAACTACATCATCTTATGCTATTGAGCCGGATATAGGTATTGCCCTGGATGTTACTATAGCCATGGATACCCCTGGTATTAAGGAAGAAGAAAAAGGTTGTGAGCTAGGGAAGGGCACCGCAATTGCAGTAATGAATTCCTCTATGATTGCGCATAGAGGCTTATGTAATTTCCTAAAAGAACTGGCTGAGAAGAATAAAATCAATTATCAGATGGATATTATGGAAAGAGGCGGTACAGATGCCGGTTCCATACAAAAAGCCCGTTGTGGGGTGATTACCGGTGGCATTTCAATTCCATCTCGTTATATTCATTCTGTAGTGGAGATGTGCCATATTGATGACATTGAGGCAACTATTCAGCTGTTGGTATGCTTTTTAGAGAATATCCATAGAGCTGATTTCTTGAAATAAGTAAAACGGCAAGTAATTTGCAAATGAAAAATTGGGATAATGATTCAAAACTTTTATTAATGCATCAATGTCTATCAGACTTTTTTGGTCCATTAAACTGGTGGCCGGGTGATTCAGCACTAGAGATTATGATAGGTGCTATATTAACCCAGAATACTAATTGGCAGAATGTCAGTAAGTCAATTAAAAAGATAAAAGAAAAAGAATTACTTAATGTAAAAGCTCTTTTTCAAATTGATGAGCAACAATTGAGTCAGTTGATTAAGTCCTGTGGATACTATAATATCAAAGCAAAACGACTCAAGAACTTTATCAGGTTTTTTTATCAAAAATATGATGGCTTGACAGAAAAGATGTTTAAAGAAGATTGGCAATATTTGAGAGGAGAGCTATTAAGTGTAAACGGCATTGGTCAGGAAACAGCTGATAGTATTTTGTTATATGCCGGAGGGAAACCTGTCTTTGTAGTGGATGCCTATACTAGAAGAATTTTTCAGCGACATGAACTTGTTTCTTCTGAAGATAGCTATGAACAGATTCAACAGTATTTTATGAAAAATTTACCTGAGGATTATTGCCTATACAACGAGTTTCATGCTCAGATTGTGATGGTGGGCAAAAAATACTGTAAGCGCAATAATCCAAATTGTCCGGATTGTCCACTATCAATATTCCTTGAATAAGGCTCTTTTTTTCTCAAGTTGCGTATTTATTATTATTTAGATAGAATGTTTATTAGCAATAGCTTTTAAATTGAATGATAATTCCAATCTAAGCAAAAGAGTATACTGGTATTTATCAATGAATGAAAAAGAATTTCAGAAAGAAATACTTGATACAGAAGACCGAAGTTTATCCCCGTTCGGTACAAAAAATTCTACTGCCCGGAGAAAAGTCCCTATTTATCATCCCTTAAGAGGACCTTTTTCCAGGGATAGGGATCATATATTGTATTCAGGTTCTTTTCGTCGCTATATTGGGAAAACTCAGGTAATTTACAATGCGGCTAGTTTTGATGAACAGTTGGCAAATCGCAGTATTCATACATTACAGGTTTCTCAAATTGCCCGTTCGATTGGAAAAGTCTTAAAACTCAACCAGGATTTAATTGAAGCCATTGCCCTGGGGCATGATTTAGGGCATGCTCCCTTCGGACATGATGGTGAAAGAATTTTACAGGATATATGCAGACAATATAATCTGGGTCTTTTTTTTCATAACATACATAGCCTAAGAGTAGTTGACCAGCTTTCCGATGCCAATAGGGGAATGGATTTAACCTTTCAGGTCAGGGATGGCATTGTTTCGCATGACGGTGAAGTAAATGAAATAGCAGTACGACCGGATTTAAGCAAGACAGAAGATGATATTCAGAATTATGTGGAAAGCAAGAAAAAAGGAGAAAAAGTGATTATTTTTCCTTCAACTTTAGAAGGTTGTTTAGTTCGAATTACTGACTCGATTTCCTATATTGGTCAAGACTATGAAGATGCTATACGCATTGGTTTGATTAAAAAGAATGATTTGCCGGAAAAAATCAGGGAAGTATTAGGGGAAACTAATAGTGAAATAATCAATACCCTGGTCCACAATGTTATAGAGCAATCTTATGGAAAAAATGAAATAAGGTATTCAAAGAGTATTGCTGATTGTGTTTTTCAATTAAAGACATTTAACCTCCAGCATATTTACGAAAATCAAGCATTAAAGACAGAAAGAGAAAAAATTAGAAAAGCATTTTTTTGTTTGTTTGATTATTTTACAGATGATATTAAAGAAGGAAAAACTGAATCAATTGTTTTTACAGAATGGATATTTAACCGGGGAGAGAATAAAGGTAAAAAATACTTAAATGACTATTCCCCGGAAGAAGTAGTGGTAGATTATTTGGCTTCAATGACTGATCGTTATTTCTTGAATGCCTATCAATCTCTAATTAAATAACTATAAGATGATTTTTTTGGAACATATACCAAGAGACAGTTAAAAAATTTTTTAGATAAAATTATAGTTAGTTCGTATAATAATATTTAAAACTTTTTTATAAAATTGTCTAGTTTGTCCAGGTATTGTGCTATAATTGTTGAATGATAATTTTAAATTAATTAATATAATAACAGGACAGAAAAATTTATTTAACCATTTCTACATTCTAAGAAGATGGTAATGGTTAAATAAATGCTTTAACCATAAAAAGGTTAAGAGTAGCTAGATGACAATTTTTCACCTGAAGTACAAAGTTGGAAGTACTATTGCTTAGAAATATTATAGCTAAAGGTTAAATAAAAAATTGAAAGAAAAAGAGCTAAAAGTAGCAAATAACTAAACCTCTTTTGAAGGTTCTTAAATCCACCCGCTATGCGGGTGCGATATTTATTGAGGAGTCAGTCTATTGTCCATAAAAAGATACAGCACTTTTCATAGTCATCGTAATTATAAAAAGAAGAATACCCTGGAATCAAAAAAGAACTATTCTTCAGTTAAGATTAAAAAGATACTATTTGGGTTTTTGGCTATGCTGCTTGTATTGGTAGGAATTAATCTATTTTTAAACATACCTTTTATGTCATTAGGTTTGGAAGAGAAGAAAGAAAAAGTTCAATCCCAGGTTATAGAAATAGAACCAAAGAAAAGCACAGAAACTTTAACAGGAGTATCAGCCTTTGCGGAAAATAAGGATGAGAGCCAGGTGCAATTGTTCTCTCAAAAACAATCTGATACTGATTATCCTGAGAAGAATTCTATACAGGGATTACAGGATATTAAAGACGAACTTGACCAAATTGCCCTGCGCAATGAACGACTCAGTGAAGAAGAATTAAGTCTCAGGTACCAGCAAACCCAGCTGGAGAAAAAAGAGGATATAAATAGAGTCTCCGGAGATTTAAATGCCGGAGAAACCCTTTATCAGCATCTGGTGAAATATGGTATTTCTCCCACTGAGATTTTGCGATTACAGGAAAAAGTGCATTCTGTAGTCGATATTAGTTGCCTGAATGCCGGTACCAAATTTGCAGTTCATTATAAAGATGAAGGGAACATTGTTCAGTTCGATTACCAGCCAAACCAGCTGGATGTATACCATATAAAGATTCCTCAAACTGAAATAGATAATATTGAAGTCAGCAAGGATAAAATTTTCAGGGAAATTGTCTGTTTTGAGGGAAAAATTGACACTTCTTTGTATGAATCCATGGTTGAACATAGCAACTCAGGCCAGCTGGCGGTTAAACTAGCTGAAATATTTGCTTGGGATATTGATTTTCTAACTGAATGTCAACCCGGAGATACTTTTAAAATTTTAGTGGAAAAGATGTACCGGGGAGATTTTTATCGTTGGGGAGATATTCTGGCTGCCGTATATGAAGGGGAAATGCTTAGCACCCATACGGCAATAATGTTTGAAGATCTCAACGGAAATAATAATTATTATGATTCAGAAGGTAGATGTCTTAAAAAAGCTTTTTTAAGAGCACCGCTGGATTATAAATATATCAGTTCCCACTATACTCAAAGCAGGTTTCATCCTATTTTGAGAATTTGGCGTCCGCATTTGGCTATTGATTATGCCGCCCCAACCGGGACGGCAGTTGTATCAATAGGGTCGGGAACAGTTAAATCCAGATATTACGATCAGGGCGGTTACGGTAATTATGTGGAAATAAGACATCCCAATGGCTATGTTACCGGCTACGGTCATCTTTCAGAATTTGCCCAGGGATTGCATGTAGGGCAGAGAGTTGAACAGGGAGAAATTATCGGATATGTTGGTGCTACAGGCTTGGCCACAGGTCCCCATTTGGATTTTGCTATCAGCAAGAATGGACAAAGGTTTAACTTTCTGGATTTGGAATTGCCGCCAGCCAGTTCAGTAAGCTCGGATTACCGTGATGATTTTGACATGGTAAAGAAAAATTATCTATCAATTTTGAATGAAAACAGTTAAAATATTAATAGTCCATAGGGGACGGTTCTCTGTTTGGGGCTAAACAGAGAACCGTCCCCATCAAATCCATTAAATTAATTAATCCCTAAATTAAAAGGAGGGAAGATGGTTATGAAATTTAATAAGGTGATATATTATACATTGATTTTAGTATTTTTATTGATTGTTTCCCAGGCTTTTATTCTTAGCGGTGTTGCCCAGGAAGTGGAAATTTTCAGTCAAACAGAACCCGAAGCTATAGAATTGCTGGAGAAGGCAGTAGATAAGATGGAAGAAGCACTGGATACTTATCAGGGTGCCCATTATCCTGGTAGAGCACTATGGGCAGAGGCAATTGATTATGCACAACAGGCATTGGAAATTGATCCTGATTTTATTGAAGGTAATTATTATTTGGCATTGATGTACCAGTATACTAACTGGTATTACCGGGAAGCGGAACAATGGAAGAAATATCTGGAACTAATAGAAAGAACAGATTTAACTTCTCCCCAGGTTAAACAGAATTTAGCCTATGCCTACTATAGACTGGGCTATAATTACTATGAGAAGGGTGACTATGAACAATGTCTCATCTATTTCCTGAACTCGATTAAAGAATATCCTGATATGATTGATTCTAACTACTGGGCTGCCCGAGTGTTCTATGAAACCGGTGACTTGGAAAATTCATTATTCTATTGGGAAAGGGTTCTTAAGCTAGATCCGGACTATCCAAGGGCACAGTATTTCTATGATAAAGTACAGGCCTCTATCCAGTATGGTAAGGAAGCATACAATTGGTATGAGCAGGGCTATAAGTACTATGAAGCCAGGAATTTTGACCGTGCAATTGATGCTTACCGGGAGGCAATTCGTTTGAATCCAAGCTTTACCGATGCCTATTACTGGTTGGGAAGAGTCTATTTTGAAACCGGTGATTATAATCAGGCAATTCAGAATTATCGAAAGGTCCTGGAACTAGATCCGGATAATAGCAAGGCTGATTACTGGTTAAAAGAATCACAGAGGCAGCTGGAAGCTAATCAATAAAATTTTTTGGAGATATTGATTTATTGTATATTTA